>JAUZNX010000017.1 GCA_030706745.1 Bacteroidota bacterium | reverse complement strand
CAAGATTCCCCACTGCTGCCTCCCGTAGGAGTCTGGGCCGTGTCTCAGTCCCAATGTGGCTGATCATCCTCTCAGACCAGCTACTGATCGAAGCCTTGGTAGTCCGTTACACTACCAACTAGCTAATCAGACGCAGGCTCATCCACAAGAAAGCTTGATAAAAAACCGATGCCGGCTTCTTATGTTACGGAGATTTAGCCAACCTTTCGGCTGGTTGTTCTCCCCTCGTGGGCAGATTGCCTACGCGTTCCGCACCCGTGCGCCAGTCGGTATTGCTACCGCCTTGACTTGCATGTGTTAGGCACGCCGCCAGCGTTCGTCCTGAGCCAGGATCAAACTCTCCGTAGTACATTTTTTCACTTGCCTACGCCTTGCGGCTTAGGATGTCCGCGAACCCACACCTCAATAAAGAGGATCTTGATCCGCAGTCTGTAATACGTTTCCGTTTGATACTGAAATCTCAGAACAACGTGGCATAATTAAATGCTATGTTGTTCCAGATTGCAAGTGTGTGAATCTCAACACTTCTACTCTCCTTGAAAGGGGAGTGGAAGTAATTCACGGTTGCTTGCTGCTTGATGAGTCTGTTGCTTATCAAGGATTCAAGATGTCTCCTGAATCCGCAAGCTACCTCGACGCATCACTGCGTCGACTCATCATGCTGACTGTGCGATCGATCTACAATCGATCGCCCTTCCATTTCAATGAACACTTTGTTTCCCATTCGAGACGGCGTTTAGTCCGTTTCTCAGAGGGGCGGGTATAACCCGAAGTCCCCCGCGGAAGTTCGCACTCCCGGCCATTATTATGAGAAGTTATCGTTTTTATTTTCCCGGGGCGGAGGTCTGCTGGATCTTTGGAGGATCGTTGACGCACCATTGCCCGTCCGGTGGTAAGTGATTTGAGATCATCAATGATCTCATTATCACCCACTCTGCTTGTCGATGAAATCGGCAAGCGATTTTCGATTGGCGGGGCGTCTAACCACAATGCTCCACTCCACGTTCCGCGAATCGAAAATCAGATGAAAAAATTCGTATGAAGTTGAGTCGTCACCCCAAAATGTCATTGTGAGTAGTGCGGAGCACGACGAAGCAATCCCCTGACCGAAGGCCGAGCTCCCCCCGAGCGGGATTCCTTCGCTTCGCTCGCAATGACAATCGTGTCTTCTGGAAGTGCAACATGGTGCGCGAACGTTTGTGCTTCATGAACGGTGGCGATTCCGCGCCAATTTCAACGATTGTTGGAATTCGTCGTTTCTCTCTTTTGAATTGTCATTTAATGAACGCTCTCTCCGCCTTCATCCTTCATCTCAGCCTTCATCTTTTTCCCCCAGCCTGGTGCCCATCATCATGGAATCAATATACGACGAAAAGAGCACTGAGGATCGCCGTCGTTTCCTAATCGAATTACTTTTGCCCATCCGTGTAACCTTTTGCTGTTTCGTTGGTCTTCCTAATAGAAAGGATTGTAGGATTCATCTCATGACTGCTTTCAGGGTCAAAATGTTCGTCATCTACTCTGCACTTCTTGCGGTGATGTTTGGATACGCTAATTCCTCTCGCGCGCAGTGGGTGCAGATGAATGGACCGGAGGTTCTTTATATTTCGAGTCTTGCATCTAGTGGATTGAACGTCCTTGCGGGGACTGACGACGGCCTCTACGTTTCCTCAGACCGAGGCAACACTTGGTTTCCGCTTGCGCTTAGGTGGGGTCATCGGAGCAGTATTATTTTGACGCTTGTGGTTAACGGTGCTGTTCTGTACGCCGGAACAGAGGATGGCGTCTTTTCCTCAACCGACAGCGGGGCAACTTGGTCAGTGATTGAATCGCGGAATGGGTGTGTTGATGCATTTCTTGAGGATGGTACTAATCTCTATGCGGGTAGCTGCGGCACCTTGGGTATTGTAGGATCAAGGGACCATGGCGTGAGTTGGACAGAGTTGAATAATGGCTACCATATTTTGTTCGCTATGATACGTTGCGTTTCTATCCCTGGATCAGCTCCCTTGCTACTATGGGGAGCCTCTTATTTGCCAGTTCGAGGGATGGGCACGGGGTGTTTCGTTCAGCTGATAGTGGCGCGAATTGGATTGCGGCTGATGCAGGTCTTAGTTCCGAGTACGTCCAGGCTCTTGCCACGATGGGAACCACGTTATTCGCCGGAAGTTATGGTGCAGGAGTACTCCGATCGCTTGATAGTGGAGCGAGCTGGTCTGCAGTCGATAGCGGCTTGAGGTATTCTGACGTAACGATTCTGAGCGTGATAGGCAGCAGAATCATCGCCTGTTCAGATAGCGGCGGCGGTGTTTTTATGTCTTCTGACAGTGGTGCAAGTTGGGAAGATATCGGCATTGGCTTACCGGACACTTCGATCATTGCCCTTGCGCTGGTCGGAAATGACTTTGTTGTTTCGACCGGTCGCCTGCTGTGGACTCGGCCCCTTTCGCAAGTAATCCCCCAAAGCGCTGTGCCGCAGTCATCGGTTACTAAGTTCGCCTTTCACGCCTTCCCCAATCCCTTCACCACATCCACAACCATCTCCTTCACGCCAGTGGCGAGCGGCTATGCGGATATCTCGATCGTGAATCTGCTCGGCGTGGAGGTCGCGCGGATATTATCGGGCGAGTTAACAGCAGCGGAGCATACCTTCATGTGGAATCCCGCCGGCTTGTCCGATTGGATGTACGAGTGTCTCATCCGCATGAACGGGCAAGTCGAAAAGCTGCCGGTGATGTTGCTGCGTTAGGGTGTGACGATTGCTGGCGGCATGTGTTCTTTGTCTGTCGGAGAGTCGCTTCTCCGTCTCACTTAAGGAGTCGTCATGTCCAGAAAGCAACTCATCACGTGCGCCACAGTCACGGCGCTTGCTCTCGTCTTCAGCAATTCCTCACGTGCACAGTGGATACCGACCAATGGGCCGGGTGGCGGCCCCAGCGTAACATCGCTTGCCATTCACAATGGGAAAGTGTTTGCGGGCGTTGGCTCGAGTGTGGGTAAAGACGTGTTCGTTTCCGAAAATGGTGGACGAACGTGGGCTCCGGTTACGACCGTCTCGGGCTATGCGGTCACCACTTTGATCTCTCTGAAGCCCTATCTGTTCGCAGTGCCGTGTGGTGGTCTCGTGCGCTCCAGCGATAATGGTGCGACATGGACTGTCGTGGGTGCCGGCGTCGTCGGCACAATCACCTGCATCACATCCGATGCGGACACGCTGTATGCAGGTTCATGCTTGGACAATTCGTATGTCTTACCCGCAACCGGATCAGTCTATCGTTCAACGGACTACGGGCAAACCTGGGCGACGGTAAATCGCGGTTTGCCAAATGTCCCGTTCTACGTGATTTATTCTGCGCCCCATATAGTGCTCGCGCAGGCTTCCAATGATAGTGGAGTGTTCCGATCCACCGATGGCGGTGCGAATTGGGTGCGCGTCGGCGCGGGCCTTCCGCCCGTTCAAAGTTTTTGGTCGATCGGTCCGACCCTGTTGGCGGCGACATATGAGAACGGAGTGTATCGCTCGCTGGATGGCGGCGCCACATGGCAGCCGTCGAATACTGGTTTGAAATCAGACACCGCCAATAGATATGTTAGCAATGGATTCGCAAATCTTGGTGAGAGCGTTTATTTCCTGGGTAGCGGACTCTTTCGATCTCAGGATAGCGGTGCGACATGGACCAACGTCGATAGCAATTTTACGGAGAACGTCCTCAGTTTCTCCGCCACCGACTCCGAGTTCATCGCGGGATGTAGCCTGGGAATCTTCCTTTCACACGATCGTGGCGCGAGTTGGTCGATGTCGGTCACTGGCTTGCCAAACGGAGGCGTCGGCGGAATGACTGTCGTAGATTCGGCGCTCTTTACGGCAGGCTTCTATCGCACAACCGACAACGGATCGAACTGGGTGCTCGACGACTCCGACATCACGAGTGGTCGAGTAGGAGTCATCTTCACGAATGGGGGACGCGCGCTTATCTCCGATGGTGAAATCGTGAGGTCTCCGATTCCGGGCCGGTCATTAGCGGTGATCGATACGACGATGCCCGGAACAGTCGAGCGGCCGACGTATGGCAGCGGCGATGTCGCTGGGATTGTGACCTTTGGCGATACAATTTTGGCCGCCGTGGCATACGGCGTCTATCGCAGCGTTGATTCAGGCGTAACCTGGGTAGGAGTCAACAATGGGCTTGGGGTCCATGGTATGGGGCCACTTCTTCGTCGTGGCTCCGATCTCCTCCTTGGAGTTGGATACTCCGGGATCTATCGGTCGTCGAACGGGGGGGATTCGTGGCAGCCTTCGAATGCCGGAATCGATACAGACAAAGATGATTTCTTCTACTTTATTGTCGCAGGCGAACACAATCTCTTTGCCTCGACAGGCTATTCGGATGGCGAGTATGTCAACGCTGACTATATATCAAGAGATGATGGTCACACATGGTCTCACATCAACGTGAACTTACCAGGTTTTACGGATTTCGGGACAGGAATATTCACCATCGGCAACGGTCGCATATTCTTGAATAGCAATCTAGGACTCTTGTACTCTTCGGATGACGGCGAAACCTGGGTGACAGCGAGTGGCCTTCCGGATTATAGCCTTCCGCACACCACCGTGACGTCCCTCGCGGTGCTTGGGAAAAATCTCTTCGCCGGCACGGATAGCTGGGGTGTCTGGTACCGCCCTCTGTCAGATTTTGGCATTGAGAGTGCTGTTGCATCACTTCCAACAACCTCGGTCCGGGTTCAATGTTACCCGAATCCCGTCTCCCAATCCACAGCAATCTCCTTCACGCCGGAAGGGGGCGGCTATGCAGACGTCTCCATCGTGAATCTCCTCGGCGGGGAAGTCGCGCGCATCTTTTCGGGCGTGTTGGATGCATCGGAGCACACATTTAGGTGGAATCCCGCAGCCATGCCCAATGGAATGTATGAGTGCCTAATCCGCATGAATGGGCGAGTCGAGAAGCTGCGGGTGATGTTGGAGCGGTAGAAGGTCCCAAACGGGCACTTTCAACACTGTTCCCGCCTTTGCTAAGGACAGGTTCTTATGCGTTGGAAGAGATCTGCTTATCCTGCCATACTTTGCTATGTCCTGTTCGCGGCACCGGCGTGGGGCCAATGGATATCGACAACGTCTCCTTCGGGTGGCTCGGTTAACTCATTCGCTATTCTCGGAGATAAGTTGTTTGCAGGCACGCAGGAGATCGGCGTACTCGTCTCGACTGACCGAGGTCTAAACTGGGTCTCGGCGAGCGCTCTCCTGTCCCAAACACACATCACGGCGCTAGCAACCTGCGGGGTGGACTTATACGCGGGAACATTCTACGCCCAAATTTACCGTTCGACCGATAGCGGCACGACGTGGGCCTTATTGAATACAGGCGCGTATGATGAAGTCCGTGCCTTCGCCGCGGTCGGAGATACAATTTTCGCAGCGACTGGTCTGAGTGGCGTGCTACGCTCGACCAATGGGGGTGATACGTGGACGCGTGCTTCGACGGGAATCACGTCGGAATATGTCAATGACTTCTGCATGCTTGGGACGGTGTTGTATGCTGCCGGCGATGGGATTTATCGTTCGACCAACGGCGGGAATACGTGGCAACCGTTTGACGCAGGTCTCACCGATTCCGGAGCCTTCTCACTCGCCACAGTCGGATCCAACCTGTTTGTGGCCACCCAAACGGGAATTTTCGTGTCAAAGGGCGGTGCTTCCTGGCACCGGGCAACAAGCCTGCTGCCGCCATATCAGGTTTCGGCGAACACGCTGCTTCCTATTGGCGGCGATCTGATCGTTGGATCGTTCTACGGGATCTTTGTGACCAGTGACGATGGTGAGACCTGGAATGCGAAGAATGAAGAGATGTCCGATTCTACGAGCATCTGTCGTCTGATGACCGATAACACCAATCTCTTTGCTGGCACGTATTACGGTGCCGAGCAAGGCATTTGGCGTCGCCCGCTCTCCGAAATGATCGGCCCAGCGGCAGTGTCGCAACCGTCGACAGCGAAGCACGAGCTTCGCACTTACCCAAACCCTTTTTCGCTATCCACAAATATATCCGTTACGCTTGAAAAAAGTGGTTATGCGGATCTCACGGTCGTGAACTTGCTCGGCGTTGAAGTCACGAAGATATTCTCGGGTGAGCTAACGGCTGGAGAGCATACATTCATATGGAATCCCGTAGGCTTGCCCGATGGGATGTACGAGTGTCTTATCCGCACGAATGGCCGCATCGAGAAACTTCCGCTAATGCTCGCTCGCTGATGACATATGTCGTTATCCACGAAGCGCAGTAGTTATTTTGCACCCTTGCCAGACAGGATGTTTGGCAGCGTGGCCATTAGCACTCGCAGGTCAGTCCGGAGTGATATGCTTTCGATATATTGTCGATCGTAGTCGATCATTTGTAGAAGCGAATTACTTTCGCTACGAGCATAAATCTGCCAGAAGCCAGTGAGTCCCGGTAGTACGGTAGATCTCGCACGATTCTCTTCGGGATATGGCTCGACCATGAACGGCAGGAGTGGACGAGGCCCCACGAAGCTCATTTCGCCTTTGATGATATTTATGAGTTGAGGCAACTCGTCCAACGAATGCTTGCGAAGAAATCGCCCGACGCGGGTGACTCGTGGATCGTTATCCGGTTTGAGTAGCATCCCATGGCGTGCAAGTCCAGCGGCATGTTGATCGATATCCATCATCTTCATCGTGAGCCGCATTGATCTGAACTTCAGAAATCCAAACGGCTTGCCGCACAATCCGATCCGTTGCTGGCAAAGAATGACCGGTCCGCGACTTGTAATAGCGATCGCAAAGGTGAATAGTAGAAGAAACGGCAAGAGAAGGAGTACGAGGAGGATAGAGAGCAAAAGATCGAATGATCGTTTACCGGCGCGAATGTAGATCGAATCACTCATGCGGTCGGTCCGCACAAGGCGAATGGGCGCAAGGGGATCTTCTGAGGACTGTTCTTCAGGCACGTGCTATTTCGGGAATATTGAATGTTGGCTTGGTCACGCAGCCGCCCATTGCATCTTCTGCCGCGTGTTTACCGCTGAGTATGGCTTGGTCCATGTTGAGATATGCCCATTCACCAAAGCGACCACAAGATATGATCCCGAGGCTCCGAAGATATTCCTGAATCTCTCCGACGATGGAACCGTGGTCGATGCCCTGAATAATATATGCCGGATCGATTTCCGTGATGGAGCGGTGCAGGATGGTATCGTGCTTATCGATGACACGAATGCGGCGGAGTTGTCGAATGGTCCGCTCGATGAGCCGCTTGCGTTCAATTGGTCGCGTGTCCGATTCCGAAAATTCGATCATGATCGAACTTGTGCCATTCGGCACGAGCGATTTCGCAAACGAGGCTGGAAAACTGATCCGATGAAATTCAAATTCTGCCTCTGGAAAATACACCCAGTGCTTGTCACTGATATTCTCACGATCGATTCCGAGATTAACCGTAATAACGCGATTGGCACGGAGCTGCGAAGCGAGTAAATGGATTCTTGCAGGAACGTGGTCCATTCTGCTAATAAGTGTGGGGAGGGGCATAGTACTGATCAGCGAGCTGTACTTGCATGTTTTTCCGTTCTCGAACCAGACGGTTCGGGTGTTTGGGTCAATAGCAACGCAACGCATGAGTAGTGAGACGTGATTAATCCTCGCTTGGAAAGCACGATACAGTGCCGCAGTTCCACCGCGCCGTGGATACCAAAAGACTGCGTTCGGTCCATGTTTGAAATTAGAGGTGCGGAATGCTCCCACAAAGATCTGGTCAATATCGGGCAGCATCACGCGGCCGTCGATCCAATCGAATCCCATTTCCCGCGGCTCCGTCGCCCAGACTTTGCGATTAAACGGAAGCATGAAGTTCTTCGCGATGCCATCGCCGAACATGGTGCGAGTCCAGTCCTCGAAATTTCGAATTGGTCCGGTTTTCGGTCCAAATCGTGCCATGATAAGCCCGAGCAGATTCTCGCGAATAATAGCGGAAGGAAGACCATGGAGATTCGCCTGATACGGATAGCGCGTATAGACGTCATTGGAGTAAATCCATGCACTACGCTCATGCTCGGCAAAATCATCACCGAGCAACGCCCGGATCAGTCGCGATGCATATGGATCGCTAGAAAAGAGTACATGGATCGCATGGTCGAACGTGAAGCCAGCACAAGTCAACGATCGTGCAACCCCTCCGGCCGAAGCATTGGCCTCGAAGATGTCATATGGCTCGCACATGTGATAAGCAGCGCTAAGGCCAGCAAGGCCAGCGCCAAGGATCACAGGCCGTGGTCCTGCGCCTGGCATCAGTCGCGAAGTTTATAGTGAACCCTCGATTGCATACATAGAAGACTCGCGAACCTTCGAAAGGTAACAGGGGAGAACAGGTCAGATATTTATGACCTATGTGCGTGAAGGTCCCAGTTCAATCAATGGGACTCCAATGAAAGAGGCATCCGCCGAGGCAGATGCCATCGATCTTAAGATTTGATGAACCGGAATTCCGTCCGCCGATTCTTACTGCGGCCTTCTTCCGTCGCGTTCGAAGCGATCGGGCGGGTCGCCCCGAAGCCACGGGCGACAAGTCGATTCGCGGCAATTCCTTGCGAAACAAGATAGGTGCGTACTGACTGTGCGCGAGCCTCCGAGAGTTTTTTATTATAAGCGACGGTACCCACACTATCCGTGTGCCCATCGATCTCGATACGGTATTTCGGCTGCTGCTTTAGCATCTCGATCAAATAGCGTAGCTCGGTGTGTGACTCTGGCCGTAAGTCCGACTTGTTGAAATCGAAGAAGATATTATTGAGTTGAATTGCAATTCCGCTACCCGTATCAATCGCGCCCGGTACAGCAACCTTACCAGGTTGTTGTTTTCCGGGCTGCTCCTTGCCAGGCTGTGCCTTACCAGGTTTTTGCTTTCCAGGCAATTGCTTCCCAGGGAGAGTCTTGCCCGGCTGCTTTCCAGTTTCTATCTTACCTGGCTGTTCGTTTCCTGGCTGCAACTTGCCGTTTTGTGCGCCGGGCTCATTCGCATTTTCTTGTCCTTTGCCTTGGTTGGCGGCGATGGTTTCAGGCAGCGGCGTTAGAGGCAGGTCGTGTGTGACCTCGCGGTATGAAATCGTGTCCGGCACCTGCACGCTATCGGAGAAATGGACATAGCCATCCGCGAGGGCCGTGATCCCATAGAGCTTCCCCGTCCCAAGGGCAATGTAGAATTTGCCGGTCACTCTGTTTGCTCGATAAACAGCAACGAGTTGATCGGTCTTCAGATCGTTGACTTCGACCCGGGCACCGACCGGATGGTCTGTCACACGGTCATAGACCGTCCCAGCGACGAGTGTGACTGGCCCCGGACGGAACTGTGGCGGAAGCACTGCCTGGAATAAATTCAGTGGGCCGCGCGCATTCTTGCGCTGCGAGGAATATATGATCTTATCGCCACTGGCGGGGATTGTTAGGAATTCATCGTCGCCATAGGAGTTGATCGGCTCTCCTAGGTTGACCGGCACGCTCCAGGTACCATCGTCGAGGCGACGCGACATGAAGAGATCCATATTGCCGAATCCAGGATGTCCGTTCGAGGAAAAGTAAAGCGTCCGACCATCGGCGGAGATGAACGGCGAGCATTCGTTGAAGCGGGTGTTCACCGGTTCGCCGAGGTTCTTCGGTGGGATCCAGGAGCCGTCCGTATTGCGATAGGTGACATAGATATCTTCAGAGCTGTCCATCGAACCCATCCGGCGACTCGAGAAGTACATGGTCTGTCCATCGGCCGTCACCGAGGGCTGTGCGTCCCAGAGCGGCGAGTTGATGGAACGGCCCATATTTATTGGCTTGGTCCATTCCGAGCCGACGAGATCGGACTTATAAATATCGCAGTCTCCTGCTCCGTCTGGTCGGCGACAGAGACTGATGTACATCGTTTGTCCGTCCGCACTGATGGTAGCTGCGCCTTCGTCGTCGATCGAGTTCAACGGGGGAGGTAGCGGAGCCGCAGGTCCCCAGCGACCGCTTGTATCTTTGTGACTGACAAAGAGGTCCTCGCCGAAATCGCCAGTTTCGATCTCTTGCTTTGCGTTCGTACCGGCACGGCGCGACGTGAAAAAGAGCACCTGCCCATCCGCTGTGACGCTCGGTGCGAAATCATCAAAGCTACTACTGATTTCGCTGAGCTTCACCGGCTCTCCGGTATTCTTGGGCTTCGCTTTTTCTATGATGCAGCCAAGGTTAAACTTGATCCACCAATCGGCATCCTTCATGCTGACGGTGTCATAATGATTGACAGGCTGGATGCGGTGCAAAAACTCCTTCAGCGCAATAATAGCACTATCGTGCTTCTCAAGAATGCGATAGCAGGGACCGAGATTAAAGTAGTTATAGACATCGAAGCTGCTGTCAAGCTGAATGGCGCGCGAGTAGTAGCTGATCGCCAGCGGATAGTTTTTGACCCGCTGGTAAATTGCCCCGATTCGCTCATACGGATAGGGATATTTCGGGTCGAGTTTGATCGCGGTGTCATACTCGAAGATTGCCAGCCGGTATTCGCCTTGCTGCTCATAGTCGAACCCCGCGCGTGCGAGTTTCAGCACATCACTCGAAGGCTGCTGGGCGAGCAGGAGTCCGGAGGCAAGCAGAGAAAAAATAGCAGCAAGCGCCGCAAGCGATACGCGCATGTTCAATTACGAATAACGGATGACGAATGAACTCTCACGAGCATAACCAAGTGTTTCAGCTTCCAACAGTATCCATTAACCATTCGTAATTCGTAAATTGTAATCGGGCATCGCCTCGAATCGGACCTTTGAAACATTCATCGGACCTTTGGCTGCAACAACGATCTTGACCCCCTGTGTTTCGATCGTCTCGCCCAAATCCGGAATGTGTCCAAAGAGCTTATTGACATAGCCGCTGACCGATTCGTACTCCTCATCGTCGGGAATGTGAAAGTCAGGAAAGATCTTTTCCAGTTCACGATTCGCATCGGCGATAGAGTAATTGGCGGAAAGCGCTGCCGACAAGCGGTCCTCGGCGACCTGAAGTGTGCGCTGCTCCTCGTCGTACTCGTCCTGAATTTCGCCGACAATTTCTTCGATAATATCTTCGAGCGTGATCAGACCGGCGGTACCACCAAATTCATCTACGACAATGGCCAGATGGTGTTTCTCTCGCTGTAATTCCCCCAAAAGATCGGCAATATTCTTGGTTTCAGGGACGAATGGCACCGGTCGTATAATGTCAAAAAGGATAATCAGCTCCGGATGCTCGATGAGCGCGACGACATCCTTGGAGTAAATGACCCCAAGAACATTATCGAGCGTATCCCGATAGACAGGTAGCCGCGTGTATCCCTCCTGGATAATCCGATCTATCACCTCCTCACGCGGTAAGTCAAGGTTGATCGCACTCATCTTGATACGCGGGACCATAATTTCGCGTGCGGTCCGGTCGCGGAAATCGAAGATATTCTCGATCAGTTCGTTCTCGGTCTTGTCAATGGTGCCACTTCGTGTGCCTTCTTCGAGCATGACGCGAAATTCTTCCTCGGAAATCAGACTCTCTGTGAAGCTTGTCCGGTCCTTGAGTGGTCGGAGCACCAAATTCGAGATTACAACCGGAAGGTGTACGATGGGCTTCAGCGTCCGGAGGATCAGACCGAGCGTCGGCGCAATGGCCAATGCGATCGGCTCCGATTGATGAAGCGCAATAGATTTCGGTATGAGCGCACCGAACGTGAGATCGAGTACTGTTACACCTATGATCATCACAATGAAGGCAATGGCAAGACTGAAATCGGCAGAGAAGCCGAAGATTCGCTGAACGACTGGCCAGATATGCTCATACGCAATGAACGCGGTGTACGTGGCCGCCAAAAAACTGAAGAAGACCGAGCCGGACTGGACCGTCGCGATAAAACTTTCCGGATTTGATTTGAACGCGAGGATTTTGCGTGCCCGGCGAATCTTCCACTCCGGAGTCTTCTCATCCTCCAGCATCTCATGCAATCGGCTTCGCCGAACACTGAGCACACTCGTCTCAGCCAGCGAGAAGAATGCATGCAGGATGAGAAAAAAAATGACGAGCAGAATCTCGCCGCCCATGGGGATCATCGGGTTACATGCTTTCCGGCGCAGTCACGTCGAGCACGGCACAGCCGCCGGCCAAAACGCGCTTGGCAGCGAGTGTGAGCGCAAGCCGCGCAGATTGTAGCTCCGGCGCACTTCCGACAATGCGGCAGTCGTGATAGAACTTATGGAACTGTTGCGCGACCTCGCGAAGATACTCGCAGACATGATGCGGGGCAAGCGAAACGGCGGATCGGTCCAGGACCGTTGGAAAGCGGAGCAAGACTTTAATGAGTGCGTGCTCTTCGACATGATCGAGTATGGTCAGATCGGCCCGCTCGACCTGGCTGATATCAAGACCTTGCTGTTCTGCAAATCGAAGAATGCTCGCAATGCGAGCATGCGCATACTGCACGTAATAGACAGGGTTCTTTTCGGATTGCTCTTTGGCAAGTTCCACATCGAACTCCAAATGTGAACCGGCCGAGCGCATGTTGAAGAAGAACTTGGCAGCATCGGCTCCGACATCCTCGATCAATTCGTCGAGCGTATATGCACCACCGCTCCGCTTCGAGAACATGATCAATTCGCCACCCGAAACGAACGAGACCATCTGATGAATGATGACCTTGATTCGCGCGGTGTCGTATCCTAATGCACGGAGAGCCGCAAGGACATCGGCAATCGTGGCGATATGATCGGCGCCAAAGATGTCAATGATCTGGTCGTAGCCCCGGCCCAGTTTGTTGCGATGATAGCAGATATCTGGCAGGCGGTACGTTGGTTCGCCTGAGGATTTCACAATCACCCGGTCTTCTTTCTCTCCCATTTCGGAGAGCTTGAGCCACAAGGCGCCATCCTTTTCATAGGCCAAGTTGTGCTCTTTGAACTCGCGGATCGTCGATTCAACCGCGCCCGAGTCGTACAGCGAATTCTCATTGAAGAAGACGTCATGGTGGACGCCCAGTCGATCGAGGGTCGACCGGATGCTGCCAAAGTTAGCTTGTTCACCGTAGGACTGGAAGACCGAAAGGGGAGCGCCTCGTTTCGATTCGCCGAACTCAGCGACCATTTGCTTGGCGATGTCGACGATCTCTTCGCCGCGGTAGCCGTCATCATTCAGTTCGATTTGCTCGCCCAACTGCTGCAAATATCGGACGCGCACCGACTTGGCGAGATTCGCCATTTGGTTGCCGGCATTGTTGAAATAATACTCGCGCGTAAGATTTCCGCCCGTCCATTCGAGGAGATTCGCGATCGCCTGACCCAGGCAAACTTGTCTGCCATGGCCAGCATGGAGCCTTCCGGTCGGGTTGGCGCTGACCCACTCGAGATTGATGGCCTTGCCCTCGTTTGTCCGCGTGCGTCCAAATCTCGCGCCTTCATCGAGCAGCGCGCGCAACTGATCGATGAGATAGGTCTTACTGAATGTCACGTTGATGAAGCCCGGACCGGCGATATCGATCGAGCGCACGTAACCACTATCGAGATCGAGGTGCCCAATGATTTCCTGTGCGATCTGGCGAGGCGACTTTTTGAGCGGCTTGGCGAGTGTCATTGCGACATTCGTAGAAAGATCGCCATGCGACGCATTCTGCGGAATTTCGAATTCCACACGGGTATCGTTCGGCGCGCCCAAGCGATCGAGCGCAGAGCGGAAATGCCGCCCCAAATAAACCTCCATTTGTATCTCCGACTTCCTAACTATTTCGTCCCTACGTGCTTGAACTCGCTGATGACCCGGACTGCCGACTTTCGTCGTGGTGTGGCCCGGGCGCCCTCCGCAGATGGAGCCTTCGAAGCTTTTCTGCGCTTCGGCCGTGAGGTGTCCTCGACATCAATTGTCAGGGCATCTCCCCAGAGCCGCTCCAAATTGTAATATTTCCGGGCTTCTTCCTGGAATACATGAACCACAAAATCGACAAAATCAATGAGGACCCAGTCCAGGCGCTCCCAACCTTCACTTCGCCATGCCGGGATTCCCTCGGTGTCCCGCATTTCGGCGATTACGTTTTCGGCGATAGCTTTGACTTGGCGGTCACTGGTGCCAGTGGCAATGACGAAAAAGTCCGTCATCGTGGTGACCTTCCGCAAATCGAGCAGACGGACGGCCTCCGCCTTCTTTTCGATGGCATACTGAGCAGCCTTGAGGGCGGCCACGCGAATTGGATCTTCGGCTTGCGGCGTTGGCCGGGGTGTTCGTGCCAGCGTCTTCGCTGCAGGCCGCTTGGCTGCGGGCCTCTTCGCTGTGGGACTTTTCTTGGCCGGCTTCGATCCGAGAGCAGGCTTCTTATCAATGGCCGATTTCGATTTTGGAGTTGTCTTCTTTTTGAGCGTTTTTCCCATTCTGGGTGTGCTGGCTACTTCATTGGTTTGAGTTGCGGAAAATCCTTACCGATTATGACATCGGCCTTAACATATTCTTCGGTGTCAATATCACGCCGAATGAGCGAGTCTTCGATTCCGAGAGCATACGCGAGCTTCTTAGCGGAGATGCTATCGCCGACGCGATCGACGAGAAACGATCGTGCGACACCGGTATCCTTGTAGTTGTCAATATGGACGACATCGAACTTTCGGGCACGCAGATAATCGGTAAACCGAAGCGCGACCCGCGAGCGGTTCGAACCATTAAGCACATTGACCTGAATCCGCTCGCCTTTCCGGACGAGCATATCGGGCCGATCAAGTTCACCACTTACCGGGTGAGTGAGAACCGTTCTGGTAAAGAACTGTGCCCCAAGCAAGCCCACGAGTAATACGACAATTCCGACAAAGATCCAGGATGCGAATTGGGCAGCAAGGCGTCGGCGTCGTTCGCGCTCTCGCTCGCTACCGCCAATGATTCGATCGATAAGCCGCCGTCTGGCCAAATGATGGTCTTAATGTCCGGGCAGTTTGGCAGGGGGCGGGGTGCTAGTTAATCCATTCGAGAATGGATTATACGAATCGTAGCCGAATGGATTGTAGCCATAACTGGGTGGCCCACCGACGTATTCAACGCGCATGAATGTATTCTCTCCAAGCTTCCAGTCGAGCCGGGCATTGGTCAGGTAGATGCCATTCATTTGATTCTGAAATGCGCTTCCAAACGAGCTAAACGGCGAATAAACGGCCGAGACATCGGCAGAGATAAAGAGATCGTCAGACGCCTTATAGCTGAAGGTGTTTGTGAACATGCTCAAGCCATAATTACCCATGCCGGAGGACATGACTGACATAGAATATGTCTGATGCATCGAGAAGCGCGCGGGATCGAGCAGCGTGGAAAAGAAGTCGCCTCCCTTCATTGCGTCGGCAGTGTTCAACGGCGGGTCCTGCTTCTGAATGTCCGAGCGAAACTGTGCCTCAGCGGTAATGGTGAGGGATGTACAAAGGAGGAAAGCTGCGATGAAAATTCTCATGGTTCTTAGAGGCCTAAATGCACGTATCGTTTAAACCCCGCGCCGTGGAAGAAGTTTCAATTCCGAACCCGTTGCCTATTCCGCGTTGCTCAAAATTTGCCTCAGCAGGTCATGAAGGCCGCCGAAACTCCCATTGCTCATCACGATCACGACATCTCCGGATTTCGATACTTCGCCGACTTTCTCGGCGATGGCAGGGGCATCCGGCAAGTAATACGCATCCTTCCCGCGATGGCGCAGGTCGTCCATTACGGTTTCGGGATTCAAGCGCTCTTCTTCCTTCAGAAGGTGCAGACGGGCAATCTGTGACATAAAGACGATGTTGGCGTCATCGAAACACTCGGCAAGCTCTTTCTGGAATATGTTGCGGCGAGTCGTGTTCGAGCGAGGTTCAAAGATAGCAATCAGTCGTTCCTTTGGATGACGTTGGCGGAGCGCTTGCAGCGTTGCACGGATGGCCGTCGGATGGTGCGCGAAATCATCATAAACCGTGACGCCACCAAACTCGCCCTTCTTTTCCAAGCGGCGCTTGATGCTCTTGAATTGCGTGAATGCGGTCTGAATTTCATCGAAGGAGAGTCCATGATGCCGCGCGGCTGCAGTGACGGCGAGGGCATTCCGGACATTGAACTCGCCCAGCATCGGAATCTCTAATGTCGCCTCTGGATGCCCAACGGCTTGAACGCGGAACCGGGACGAGTGGTCTGTGTACTGAATATCGAGCGCGCGAAAGTTGGCGTTTCTACTGATTCCGAAAGTTACGACGGGTGCCTGAGAGCCCAGTATAACTTCGTTCACATTGTCATCGTCAGCGTTGGCAATAACGACACCATTCCGTGGCACGAGATTCACGGCCCGCCGGAAGGTGAGCTTAATCTCATCGATCGATGCGAAGATATCGGCGTGATCGAATTCAATATTGTTGATAATCAGCGTCGACGGCAGGTAGTGTATAAATTTCGAGCGTTTATCGAAAAATGCCGTGTCGTATTCGTCGCCTTCGAGCACGACGAACTCGCTGTCAGGTTGAGCTTGATAGCCCTGTCCGAAATTTTCAGGAATCCCGCCAATCAGGAAAGTTGGCCGGCGCCCGGCAGATTCGAGGGTCCATGCCATGAGCGAAGATGTCGTCGATTTGCCGTGTGTCCCGGTCACAACAACAGAGGTTTTTCCCTGGATAACCTCTCGCTTGAGCAATTCCGGCAGGGACGTGAACGGCAACCGCCGGTCAAGCACCGTCTCGACTTCGATATTCCCGCGCGACATCGCGTTGCCGATTATAACCAGATCCGGCGCGGGATTGAGGTTCTCAGTTCGATAACCAGGAAGCATCGTTATCCCCTGCTCGGCGAGCAACAAGGACATGGGAGGATAGATGCTATCATCCGAGCCGCTGACTTCGTGGCCAAGAGCGCGTAATAGCAGCGCGCCATTGCCCATCGCCGTACCACAGATTCCAATGAAATAGAGGCGCATGGTCTATGAGTTATCTAATTTGATTGACTTTATCGAATGCGGTTGGTCCAGGAATGTGTCTCATGTGGGTAGAACACTCAGGAAGGCAAGGGCATTTTGGAAATCATCACTCCAGAATCAGCTATTTTTGTACGAGGAATACATATGGCAGACAAACGACTAAAGATTCTAGGCAGCGACCTAATAGCGAATGGCACACGGGCGTTTCATCTCGATCGGCCCAATGGATTTGAATATGAAGCTGGTCAGACGATCGATCTCACCTTGATCGAGCCAAAAGACATGGATGCAGAAGGGCCGGTTCGGACCTTTTCCCTCGTCAGCGCTCCGCACGAGCCGGAGCTCGAATTCGCCACGCGGATGCGTGATACTGCTTTCAAGCGGACCATTGGAAGCGCACCTGCAGGCACAGAACTATCGTGGGACGGACCATATGGGTCATTTACTCTGCATAAGAACGCTTCTAAGCCGGCGGTATTCTTGGCCGGAGGCATTGGTATTACTCCATTTATGAGTATTGTCAAGGATGCCTTGCACAAGCGGTTGCAGCACCAGCTCTTTCTATTTCACTCCAATAATACTCCAGAAGATGCTCCCTTTCTTGACACGCTGATGGCGCTCGATCATTCCGATCCGAATTTCCACTACGTTCCAACGATGACAGCGATGGAGAAATCGGAGCAGAAGTGGCATGGAGATCATGGTTTCATAACCAAAGACATGATCGAGCGGCATGTGATTGATCTTGCGACACCGATATTTTATCTTGCTGGCCCTCCGGGATTCGTTTCGGCGATGCGCAAGATGCTGGCCGAAGCTGGTGCCGACGAGGACAATGTTCGCTTCGAGGAGTTTCCGGGTTATTGAGCATTTACTGGGTCGTTATTAACTAATAATGGCCTGGCGTATCCTTTGGCCAAGTTTTTCGTTATAATGGTGGTTGGTCTACCACCGTTATGAATAGAGTGACTCCAGAGCAGGTAGGGACTCCCGTGGCTGAGAATCTGTCGCGTCGAGCGGGTACGAGTTCTCCGCTTACCATCACAGTCCCCGTAACTGGAATGTCCTGTGCATCGTGTGCCATCAGTGTCGAGAAGACACTACATGCCCTGCCCGGAGTGGAGGATGCCAATGTAAATTTCGCGAATCAATCGGCCCTGATCCGGTATCAACCGCGTTTGTTGAGTCTGGTTGAAGTGCAACGCAGTGTCAGGAACGCCGGCTATGATTTATTGCTCGAGGCCGAGCCCGATAATACGAGTCTCGCTGAGTTGCAGGAAGCGTCCTATCGGAAGCTCAAGACCAATACCATTTTTGCCTTTCTGTTCTCAATACCGGTTGTCTTCCTGGCGATGTTCGCGCCGGGTTGGTGGCTTGCGAAATGGATTGAACTTGCTCTTGCCGCTCCGGTCGTATTCTGGTTTGGTCGGCGGTACTTTGTCAACGCAATAAACCAAGCTCGGCATTTCCATGCTAATATGGATACGCTCGTCGCGCTGAGTACGGGGATCGCGTTTACATTTAGTATGGTCAATACCATCGTGCCGACGCTATTCTCTGACGGCATGTCGTCGATGGGGCCGCCGATTTACTTCGAGTCTGCCGCTGTGGTTATTGCGTTCATTTCACTCGGCTCATTGCTGGAGCACCGAGCGAAGGATCGGACCTCCGATGCATTAAAAAAGTTGATCGGACTTCAGCCCGCCACCGTACGCATCATACGAAATGGGATAGAGACGGACGTGCATGTCGCAGCAGTGCAGATGCACGACACCGTGGTGATCAGGCCTGGGGAGAGGGTACCCGTTGATGGTATCGTCACCAGCGGCTCGTCTTATGTTGACGAATCGATGCTTACCGGAGAGCCCGTTGCCGTTGCGAAGCAGCCTGGAAGCAAAGTATTCGCTGGCACACTGAATCAGCGGGGGAGTCTCACGCTCGATGCCCAGGCCGTCGGTAGTACAACGATGCTCGCTCAGATCATCCGACGAGTTGAGCAAGCGCAAGGCAGTAAAGCGCCCGTCGAAAAACTCGTCGATACGATTGCGGGCATTTTCGTCCCCGTCGTCATTGGGATTTCATTTGTGACTTTCGCTGCATGGATGCTATTGAGCGGGACTTCATTTATACCACAGGCGCTGCTGGCATCCGTAACGGTCTTAATTATCGCCTGTCCTTGTGCGCTCGGACTTGCGACTCCGACTGCGTTGATTGTCAGCATGGGTAAGGCGGCTGACAATGGGATTCTGATACGCGATGCGCAGAGCTTGGAAATCACCCACAAGATTGATACGGTCGTGCTGGATAAGACCGGAACAATCACCGAAGGAAAGCCTACCGTTACGAGCTTAATTTGGGCCGAAGAGATCACAGAGATTGAAAAATATGCGGCGATCCTTTATGCACTCGAACGCGCCTCGGAACATCCATTGGCAGAAGCGGTCGCCCGGCACTTTACTAAGGAAGGCCAATCAGCGCCACTCGTTCTGACCGAGTTCGAAGCGCTGGCGGGCAGAGGAGTGCAGGGACGAATGGATAATGAGTTGTTTTACGTTGGAAGCGCTCGTCTGCTGGAATCGCTCGGAATGCACATCCCGATGGCGATGCAGTCAAGAATGCGTGCCGAAGAAGAGGCTGGAGACACTATCATCTACTTCTTCACAAAGCATCAGGTGCTCGCGACAATCAGCATTGGAGATCCGATTAAGGTCGGCTCGCGGGAGGCGATTCAGAGTCTGCGCGACCTCGGTATTGTGACCGTTATGTTGACCGGAGACTCCAAACGAAGCGGGAAGATTGTTGCCAAGACGACTGGTGTGGACCAGTTCGAAGCAGAACTCCTGCCCAACGAAAAAGGAGATTATGTTCGGACGCTTCAGAAGAAAGGCCACATCGTGGCTGTGATCGGTGATGGGATCAACGATTCCGAAGCGCTAGCGCAAGCGGATGTCGGGATTGCCATGGGCGCAGGTACAGACATCGCGATGGAAGTTGCCCACATGACGATCATCTCGTCCGATCTGCGACAAGTACCAAAGGCAATGAAGCTTTCACGTGCAACGGTGCGCACCGTCAAACAAAATCTTTTCTGGGCCTTCATTTATAATGTGATTGGCATTCCAATCGCGGCGGGAGTTCTGTATCCCTTTACAGGATACATTCTGAGCCCGATGATCGCCGGGGCCGCAATGGCGCTCAGTTCTGTTTCGGTGGTCAGCAACAGCTTGCGTTTGAAACGTTTATCACTCTAATTCCGAACAAGAAAATATGGAAACACTTCAATTCAAGACATCAATCAATTGTGCTGGATGCATTGCCAGTGTGACGCCGCACCTTAACTCAGTACCAAGTGTCAAGGAGTGGAAGGTCGATACTTCGACGCCAGCGAGATTGCTGACCGTCACCGGAGAACAGCTTTCTGCCGCGGAGATTGTGAAAGCGGTGACAGAAGCTGGATTTGAAATTCAGCCAGTTGCGGCGTGAACCAGCGGCAGAGCTATCCTCCATTTCGTTCGCGATGGTTCCATTGATCGGCGGCTTCTTTCAGCGCGGGGAAGTAGCGATCCCAATGATACAATAGTTCGGGATCGAAGTCCGCGCCATTCGGCCACTCCAGGCTGCCATATTTCGTGTTGAGCCTTACGCGTTTGAAAAACGCCGGGTCGTTTAATGGGCCAAGGAGCCTGCCGGCAAGTACCGGGCTGAGATTGATTTCCCGTGAGAAGCCATCTTCAAATACGACCTGCAGAGTGTGCTCGCCGATTACTATGGCCTCGGTAATATAGTGTAGCTCATGCCCTGTCATTGCTCTACAAAAATACGACCCGGATTTGTCTTAAGCGAAGGGAGTGAGTCTTTGGCGGTCAGAGTGTATGGCTTCGCCACTTCGGACGTTCTCAGAAACTCAGTCGGATACGAAGAAACAACGCATTTCCACTTGTACGGAATGCTCCCGAGGCATCGTTGAAATACGATTCGGCAACCAGATCGGCGTCAACATCCTGTGCCAGAGAATAGGTAAGCATCGGGAAGAAGATTGTACTATTGAACCTCGGAGAATAGATGAGGGCAACACTCGCGGAGACGAGCGGAGAAAAGCTATGCAAACCGCTCGCATACACTGTATATCGAAAAGGCATGAGGTTCTTCGGCGATAGTGCTCTCGATGATAAGAGTGAGAAATCCTCAGGCGCATTTGAAGCCAGACTATTATAGAGGCCAGAGAGTACCAGATAGTATTGCCCAAGCGTGTGATCGAGTGTTAGCGAAGCTTCAAAGGCGTCCGTGCTGTCAAGTGACTGGCTTCTTGGATGAAAGTAACTCAGTTCGCCCTTGAAGCCCGCTTCTGCAATACTACCAGCCCATCCGAAGCCTGCAACGAAGTCGGTCCGGTACATTCCCGCAAGGACTTGTAGATCATAGCCGGAGACATTCCAGCGAATCAAGGCCGCGGCCACGGCATTGTTGGCAATTCGTGACGGCGCGAAATCCGCTTCCGCACTTGCGTTCGTGCCGAGCGAGTATTGCGCCCGAATGGCATCAGTACCCGGTCGTTCCTCATAGTCGAAATCGAGGAAGTTATAGGCGTTAAAGAGATCGTTCGGATTCCATATCGTGTTGATTCCCCAGTTGATCCGCTGCCGGCCAAGTCGAAAGTCCCAGGAGCCGTCATCATACTTGACATAGGCTCGGTCAGCAATAGAGTTAACTACGACTGCCCGCGCATCGACCCATAAAACAGATAGGTTGAGATATCCAGGATCATCCGCAATCGCGTTGCCGAATCCAGGCATTAGTTTGACATCCTCGCCATAGAATATTCTATTTCGAACCTCGAGATGCCCAGTAAGTGCATTCGAGATATTCAGCGAGCAAGTCAAGCGGTTGTGAATGATTGCACTCGATATGGCGGAGTCCAGAGTGCTCTGGAATTGTATTGCGCTCAGGGATTTGACATAGCCATGCAACTCGATCGTCGGTTGCCGAGTCGTGGCATTCTCCTGCGCGCTTGCCGTCTTCCAGATACAACTGGGAAGCAGAAAGCATGTTAGCAAGAAGACAAGGATCCGTCGCACGGCATTATCGTTGTTCATCCGAAACCACCCGTCCATCCTGAAGCGTAATGACTCGGCGCGCTCGCTCGATGACGCGGGCATCATGCGTGGAGAATATGAACGTCATGTTCTCATCGCGATTGAGCTTTGCCATGATGTCGAGCAAGTTTGTCGCAGCGACGGAGTCAAGGTTGGCCGTTGGTTCGTCCGCAAGCACAAACCGTGGCTTGGAGGCGAGGGCGCGTGCGACTGCAACGCGTTGCTGTTGTCCACCGGAGAGATCCGACGGTCGCATATCGTGCTTCTCTTCGATGCCAACCTGCCGAAGCAGTTCGTGGACACGGTGTTCGCGCTCTT
Source organism: Bacteroidota bacterium (assembly GCA_030706745.1). Lineage (NCBI taxonomy): Bacteria > Pseudomonadati > Bacteroidota > Bacteroidota bacterium. The sequence continues at coordinate 42,796 of JAUZNX010000017.1, read as the reverse complement.
CTTTTGGCCGGCCTTGCAGCAGCATGATAAACTCGATATTCTCACTCGCCGTCAGTACCGGGATGAGGTTGTACGCCTGGAACACAAAGCCGATATTGTGAAGACGGAAGGCGATGAGTTCATTGTCCTTGAGCTTCGTGATATTCACGCCGCCAATCTCGACATATCCGGATGTCGGGCGATCGAGACCGCCGATAAGATTCAGCAGAGTGGATTTGCCGGATCCGGATGGGCCGACCAAGGCCGTGAACTCTCCGAGTTCGAGATGCAGATGCACGTCCGTTACCGCATGCACCGGCACGGCGGTGTCTTCGTATATTTTGGTGATGTTGTGAGAATCAATGACGGTTTCCATGCTCTTATCTTCTAATCGCTTCGGCCGGCTGAAGCCGGAGCGCGCGTCGTGCCGGAAGCAGTGCCGATAGCAGGGCAGTGAGTATAACCAGAATGAGCACTTGCCAATAGTGCCGAAAAGCGAGCTTTGTGTAGACGATCTCGCTGTATCCAAAACTCTTGAGAGTCTCCTGAAAGGCGCTGATATCAATGCCATGCGAGCCGAAATACGAGATGCTGGCCCAGGCTATCAGCATCCCGAATGGAGTCCCGATCAGGACCAGAAAGAATGTCTCGCAGACGATCATGGCAAATACTTGCCTGCGCTTCATTCCGAGCGCGATCAGCATTCCGATTTCGCGCGTGCGTTCGAGCACGGCCATGAGCATTGTATTGACAATCCCAAATGCGAGCGCAAGCAGAACGACAGCCATGATGATATACATCATTTGGTCGATGACCGAGATAATCAAGCCCATTTCAGGCGCAACGGTACGCCAGCTTTCGACGAGCAGAGTTGGATATTGTGATTTCAACGTGCGGACAAACGATTCGACCGAATCTTGTGAATGCAGGAGTACCGCGATCTCAGTGACAGCAAGGCTATCGCCGAGCATGGCGGCAACGTCCGCGCGCCGCGCGAACACGTTCGTCTCATCAAAGGGAGTATTCTTAGTTTGGAAAATGCCCGCGACACGAAACGCACTTGAGGCGATATTCCGGTCTTTGTCCTGTGTTGTGATTACGAGTTTTGAACCGAGCCGGACCTTCAGCTTTTGCGAGAGCTTCTTACCGATCAGCATCTCATTTCCTTTTGTGCCCGGAAAGTAACTTCCGACAATAACTTTCGAACGGAGCTGCGTAAGAGAATCTTCATCTAGGGCGGCAATACCGTTGATCTGGACGCCAGAATTGCCGGTAGCTGATGCAATCATGCCGCGTGCGATGAGGCGGCCCGCGGCATGTTGAACCTGGGTATTCACCCGCAATACGGCCACGATGGAGTCGCCTGCCGGAATTGTGTATCGTACGTCACGGTCCCGCTTGAACTCCGGGTGATGGATTTGAAGGTGGGAGACTTCAAGCTCGATCGCGCTCCGGACTCGCTCTTCGGCGAAGCCGAAATAGAAGCTCATCACCGCCAGACCGGCCCAGAGACCGACAATCACAGAGCAGATGATCACGATGCTGCGCCCTTTGCGGCGCCACACGTTTCTCCATGCGATAGTAAGCGTCATCATCCGCGCCGAAGAGAAGTTGTGACATTCAGCCGATGTGCGCACAGAACAGGATAGACTCCAAGTACGAGCGAAAGGCTGAGAACAATGAGTGCCTGCGTAATAAAGATATTGACCTCGAGGAGGGCAGGGATCACGGGCTCGAATCCAAATTCGGAATACGCCCGCGCAGTCTCACCCGTGAACCGGATCGGATGAATCTGAAGATAGAGGACCACCGGAAAACTGACGAGGACTCCGGCGATTGCACCCAGGATCGACGTGCAGACTGTCTCTCCCAGCAGCATCAGTGCAATCAGACGGCGCTTCATGCCAATGGCAAGCAGCATTCCGAGTTCGTAGGTGCGCTCGTTTATCATCATGAGCACAGTCCCGAAGATGCCAAAAGAGATGACGAAATACAGGATTCCGATCATGATATTGTAGAATGTCCCGTCCGCTTTGATGTGCGTGGCAATATCGGGCATCATCTCCTTCCAGGTCATGACCTCGAATGTCTGCCCGAGGGAATTCTGAAGTGAGGATTGGATCTGCTCGGGAGTCCTTGTTTCGTTGATGGCAAGCGCGAACGTAGTAATGATTCCTTCGGCAGTCAAGAACTCTTGCGCCTGGCGTAATGGCAGGAAGACGAGCGATTCATTCAGAGCGGGTGAGCCGAATTTGGCGATGCCGCCTACGGGAAATTTCCCGGCAGCCTGCACGCCTTGATAGCCCTGTCCCAACAGGACGAGCGTATCACCGACTTTTAGCTGGAGTGTCCGTGCGAGACCCTCGGAGAGGAGAGCGGAATGACTCGAGTCGCTGAGATAGACCCCGCTTGTGACATTACTTCGAAGACGGGTGAGTTTGTCCTCGCCAGCGGCTTCCGTGCCTACGCAGAGTGCACCCTGCGTGATAGTGCCACTCGAAGCGAGAACAAAACTCTCGATACGAGGCAGTGCACTCGAAACGCCGGGCTGCGCGATGATCTTTTGTGCAATGAGCGAGTCCATCGAAAGGCCGTTGTCAAGCGTTTGTTCATCCCAATAGCCTCGCTTGTGTACCTGGAGGTATCCGGAGTGAAAACTGACAACATTCTTTACCAAGTGGCCGAATACTCCCGCCTGCAAGGACTTCATCGTAACGGCCAGCACGACAGCGAAGAGAACCGAGGCCATCGTAATGAGGGATCGGCGCTTATTCCGCCAAATGTTCCGCCAGATCAAACGGGCGATCATCGGACCCTCTGCATATTCTGCGTTCCAAAAAATGAATCGTCAATGGGCCGATCGAAAACGAGACTACTGTATATCAGCACCGTCTTATTCCCCTTCTTATCGGCCGGGATCATCTCCATGCGGGCAGGGATGAGCCTGCCGCCGAGCATCTTTATGTCCGACCCGATCATCGTATTGATGAGTGTGCCATCTTCATCATAATATTCTGCGCGTAGCATTAAGTCGTTCGTCTTCTCGACCCAAAGAAATACTTTGCCCCACACAACCGCCGCTTATTTTTTTGGCAAGAGTTCGATCTTGTAGCATGCCTCGGACCCGATGGATTCTTCTCCAAGCAGTCGTTGGTCGTAGTCTTCCACGATGCTCGCTTCGCGCACAAGGTCGTCGTTCGTGAAGTCAGTCCCCATCCAGGATTGGCTCATCATTGAAGGTGGAAGCTTGATTGTCCGCTCGATGCTCGGCAGCCAATTCCAGACTTCTTTCTTGCGCTTGAGGAATACCGTTCCTTTCTCTTTCGCGGGGGCTGTGATGAGGATCAGCGCGAAATCATTGCCTTTCGACCAGGTCCTCATTGACATTTCGCGGCTGTATGCAGGACGGACGATCTGGATTGTCATCGTCGCTTCCGAGGATGCTCCTCGCATCCGAAGGTCCGCTCGACGAACGATCTCAGTCGCGTCTTGCCCAAACGCAAGCGAAGAGAAGGCAAAAAGAAAGATCAGTGCTTCGCAGCTTGAACGTATGATGGAAACACGCGCTTCGTCGCGCTCAAGCTTTGAGCGTGTGTTCCGGGTGGAGAACCTTGCTGTACCCGTCATTCCCGTTAGTTGTAGGTGAGATACACTCCTAAAACATACACCGGCGAACGTATGGTGCCTCTTGGATCCCCTGCGAAAGCGCTCGGACGCGCTAAGAATATATTTGGAATGGCCAGAAGTTTTGAGTATGTTTGCAGGTCGTCAGTCACCGGAAACACTATGTCAACAACTCATTCGTCACATCGGGCTTTGCGTGTCCGATCATTTCTGCTTGTAGCAATTCTTGCATTGTGCGCATTGGGACCGCATGCTTCACGCTCCCAGACCGCAAAACCACGACATCATCGCTTTCGGCTTGATTCCGCGGCAAGGGCACGGCAGTCGTTGCTTGATGCATCGGATTCTTCTAAGCACACTTGTGTCTCAATCTTCGATGAGGCTGGCAGGAGAGTCGATGCGCGTTGTGACCTTGTCGGAGGACGAGCGTCGCTGGATACCAATGATTTGCCTGCTGGCACCTACGAAGTGATAGTCAAGACCGGCGACAAACAGCGATTGCAGACGATCGTAGTGCATGGTCACAGGGCGGCGGCTGGGAATCTTACCGAATAGCTTTTGTCATCCCGTTGGGATGAAATAGAAAATCCCTTTCGATGAAGGGGATATTCTTGCTTCGATAAATCAGGATGTTATCCTTCGAAGATGCTCCCTTGCTCTGGCTCTGGTGGTAGGGGAGGCGTCTTGCCTTTGGTGATTTCGGGCAGCGCTTCGTCGATTTCCTTATCCTCATCCGCCGGGACATTCGCTACGGCCGCGAGACGATCGCCTTCATTGAGGCGGACGACGCGCACACCCTGCGTGTTGCGACCCATAACGCGAATCTCGGCAACATGCTGTCGGATGACAAGGCCGTCCTTCGTGACGCAAATCAGGTCGTCGTTGTCCACGACTTCCTTGATGGCCACGAGTTTGCCGGTCTTCTCCGTCGCCTTCATCGTGATGACGCCCTTGCCGCCGCGGCGTGTGAGACGATAGTCACTGACTTCGCTCCGCTTGCCGTAACCTTCTTCACTCACCACGAGTACGGTCGTTCCCGAGCGGCTTGGCGAGATCATTCCGATGACATGATCGCCTTCGTCGAGCCGGACGCCACGCACACCTGCGGCGGTGCGGCCCATGTCGCGGACATCTTTTTCGTTGAAGCGGCAAGCCATACCTTCGTGCGTGCCGATGATGATTTCCTGCTGGCCGTTCGTCAGACGCACATCCTTGAGTGAGTCCTTCGTGTCCAATGTAATCGCTTGGACACCCGCGCGTCGGATATTGCCAAACGCCGAGAGCACCGTCTTCTTAATCGTGCCATGCTCGGTCACCATCGTGACAAAGTGCGCTTCATCGAACTGTTTGACATTGATGAAGGCTGTAATGCGCTCCTCCGGTGGCTTCTCGAGCAGGTTCGCGATCGAGCGGCCCTTCGATGTACGGCCAGCCTCCGGCACTTCGTGGACCTTTAGCCAATAGCACCGGCCGCGGTCCGTGAAGAACATGATATAGTGATGTGTCGAGGCGATAAACATGTGCTCGAGGAAGTCGTCCTCGCGCGTGGCGGCTCCGGTGATGCCCTTTCCACCGCGTCCCTGGCGCCGGTAACCGGAGACCGGGAATCGCTTGATAAAGCCCTGATGGGAGATTGTGACGACCACATCTTCCTCCGCGATCATGTCCTCGATCGTGAAGTCTTTGGTATCGTAGACGATCTCGGTGCGACGTTCGTCGCCGTATTTCTTCTTGATCTCGGCGAGTTCATCGCCAATGATCTTCATCTGTAACTCCGGTGATGCAATGATCGCCTTGAGCTTCTCGATGAGCTGGATCAAGTCGCGGTACTCGGCTTGAATCTTATCTCGCTCGAGTCCCGTCAGACGCTGCAAGCGCATTTCGAGGATCGCCTTGGATTGGATCTCGGATAATTTGAACTGTGCCATGAGCCGCTTTTGCGCGGTATCGACATCCTTCGATTTCTTAATCGTTTGGATTACCGCGTCGATATTGTCAAGCGCGATAATATAGCCTTCAAGGATATGCGCGCGTTTCTCGGCTTCGCTCAGGTCATATTTCGTGCGCCGCAGAACTACATCGTTGCGATGCTCGATGTAATACTTGATCATCGAACGCAATTCCAGCACGCGCGGCACGCCCTTGACCAGCGAGAGCATGATGACGCCGAACGTCGTCTGCATCTGCGTGTGCTTGTAGAGATTATTTAGCACAACTTTGGCGACGGCATCCCGCTTGAGTTCGATCACCACCCGCAGTCCATCTTTGTCGGACTCATCACGAATGTCGGAGATACCTTCAAGCTTCTTATCGCGCACGAATTCGGCCATCTTCTCAATCAGGTTTGCTTTGTTGACCTGATAGGGAAGCTCGGTCACGACGATGTGCTCGCGGTCGTTCTTTTGCGTTTCAATCGTGGCGCGGGCGCGCACGATGACACGGCCACGACCCGTCGTGTACGCATCGCGGACGCCATCGTAGCCATAGATAATTCCGCCGGTGGGGAAGTCAGGCGCAGAGATGATCTTCATCAGCTCCACACTGGTGATCGCGTGGTTCTTGATGTAGGCCAGGCAAGCGTTGATGACTTCTGTCAGATTGTGAGGCGGAATGTTCGTCGCCATGCCGACCGCAATGCCGGTCGAGCCATTGACGAGCAAATTCGGAATGCCGGCCGGCATGACGAGAGGCTGCTGCAGCGTCTCGTCGAAGTTCGGACCGAAATCCACCGTCTCTTTTTCGAGATCGCGCAGCATTTCGATCGCCAGAGGTGTCATGCGCGCTTCGGTATAACGCATGGCGGCAGGCGAATCGCCATCGACGGAGCCGAAATTACCTTGCCCCTGCACGAGCGGGTAGCGCATTGAAAAATCCTGCGCCATGCGGACGATCGTATCATAGACCGCAGTATCACCGTGCGGGTGGTACTTACCAAGCACCTCACCAACGACGCGCGCACTTTTCTTATAGGGCCGGTTCGGAGCCAGGCCCAGTTCGTTCATGCCATAGAGTACCCGCCGATGTACCGGCTTGAGTCCATCGCGCACGTCTGGTAGTGCGCGCGAGACGATGACCGACATCGAATAATCGATGTACGAGTCTCGCATCTCATCCTCAAGCTGCCTCGGAAGTATCTTTTCGGTAATAGTTGCCATGCTCTAAGCCAGTAACGAGTAATGAGTAACGAGTGGAAAGCAGCGAGAATCTATTCGTTGCTCTTGACTCGGTACTTGATACGGGTATCTAAAACGGGGTCGGCGCTTCAACGCTTTTTTGTGGATTTTGAGTCCTTCCAAGCCTATTTATATGCGCCGTAGAAAACGAAGGAGGCTTTCGCATGGACACAAAAATAGAGTAGTGATAGAGTAACGGATGAGCTGGCAAACCATGCATTTTTGTATCGTTCTCAGTGGACAATCAATCACGGTGATGGATTGTCCGCGCGACCCGATGCTTACATGAAAATTCTAAAACTGAACCTGACGCCTATGCAAACCCAATGTCTGAATGAACTCCGGGGCGAGTATCCTATGCTCAGCGAAGTGGAGTTGCGAATCATGACTTTTGTCGCCTGCGGTCTTGGCGACCGCGAAATTGCGGAGCTCTGTGGCTGTTCCCTCAGGACGATTGAGAATAGTCGCTATAGGATTGGGAAGAAACTCAGCCCGAATACATCGTCCCAACCGGGGACCAATGGTAGGGGTCCCGGAAGCGAGCGCGTAATCTCACCTCAACCGCGATCGGCTCATGCTCTATCGCCCAAGCCAGGACACACATCGGGCATCCAAGGTCAACGGATGATCCCGGCGAGCCACCGGTCCAGCGCCCAGGATGGACGCTCATCCGGCCGGTGGCTCCTCCCTGGCGTCCTGTTCCAAACGATCGACCTGGCTAACGAGCCATGGGTGTAGAAGTAATCGTCGGCCATCTCTTTGGGGATGGCCGACGATCGATAAATACGCTCAGAGCTTAGAGTAATGCATCGTCGCCCATGACAACGACAGTAGCCTGCCCGGAGCAATGTGATTTTACAGTGACAATAAGATGACCACCCCACGGCGGAACAAGTGTATCGGTTTGGCCGGCGAGCACATAGCTGCCCAGTACTAATAGACCTGAAAAGGAAGATGTTCCGATGTCAACCGTTGTGGCGCTAGTGTTTGTAGCTGTAACGGTTGTCGAGTCACCACCGCCGAGCACAATCGTATTGTCGATGTTGTGCGAACTGAAGTTATTAATATCCACCTCATTATCATCGAGCGGTCTCGCGCGATTAGTGGTGGAAAAGAACAAGATGCAACCGAGGGCGAGAATTACCCCCCCCAGCTTAGCTTAAAGCGACGTAGATTCTTCATGTTAGCTTATTTTGAGTTAGTGAAGTCCAGACGACCTGGACGTTGACAAGAAATTTGAAAAACCTGTTCTCACATTCTGCTTCCGGATCAGCGAGCTTCAGGCGGTGGTACAAGAAAAGCTTCATCAGTGATTACAACAATGTTCACAGAGGGATCCCAGACGATCTTAAGTGTGCCTGCGCCAACCATCGGTGCATTAGGCCAGCAGCTACCACACGTAGCACTGAAAGAATTGCACTGACCTTGAACGATGTTAGTGACAGCGTCGAACACGCGAACGGCTGTTATGGTCGAAAGCCCATCTATTGCAAAGATTACTCCTGGTGCTTGCGAGAAGGCGGAGCTTGAATAGCTGTTCGGAGTTCCAGCTCCATCAACGTAATCCACTTCGATCCGATACGGATTCACGTAAGAACTGAGATAACCTAAATAAACAATTCTTCCTTGACTCATGAATTGTAAGCTGATAAAAAGTGTGGAACAAATTGCCGTTCATCAGGTGATTAACGGCAGCGAGAATACCTACAAAGATAAGAAAGAAACATCTCGCTTCTGCTAAATCAGGTACTCACCACTCCCAAAACCCCCGTATGGCGCATTCTCTCAATGAAGTTGAACAGATGTACTATACGTCTGTTGCGGTTGGCCAGTTGAAGGCCGATATCGAACGACTTTATGAAGTATCTCTCCCTGGGTCGACTGACCGAGCGCGGTCAGCTTTCCTTCTCGGTGCGGCGCTGTTTGATCTCAATAAAGAATCAGCAACATACTTTGAGGAGGCGAAACAAATTGCCATCACAACCGGGGATAAGCGTTTACTAGCGGATGCTCTGCACGGGGAAGCCCTTGGTCTCCTTCGACAGGGCAAACACAGGATCGCCGCTGCCATTGAAGAAAACGCACTAAAGCTTGCCCTTGAGACGGACCACAGGAATCGGATTGCAGTAAGCTATTATACGCTCGGGATTGTCTCATCCGTCTATGGGGTCTACGAAGAAACGGCGGATTATTTCGGAAGATCGCTGCAGCTCGCGCTTCAGGGAGGGTATCTGCGTCTTCAAGTAAATGTTCTTGCAAAACTCCGTGAATTGTTTCTTACTGCGGGCAACCTTTCGAAAGCAAAGAATTATGCCGACAGTTGCCTTCAGGCGGCGCTCACGCTGAATAGCGAAGCCGAGATCAATCGGGCTAAAGTTCATCTTTCAACAGTTGCTATCGAACTACAGGAGTATGATCGGGTCATCGAGCTCCTATCCGATGTCATGCAGTCATTGCCGCCAGAAAACCTCCCAATGTGGTGTGCTGTCCATACATTATTAGGAAAGGTCGAGGCAGGGAATGAGCGATGGAAAGAGGCTGAACAGCAATACAAGAAAGCACTCTCGCTTGCAACCTACCCGAGAGGAGGCAATGTAAGGGCTAATACCCTCTTGATACTCGCTGAGCTTTATCTCAAGACTCACCAGAATCAACTTGCACTAAAACATGCGCGTCTCGGAATGGAAGAGGCGCGGAAGTCGGAATATGTCCACGTTCAAAAGATAGCCCTCCACACGCTGCACGAAGTTCATAAGGAGCTGAATCAATACAAGAAAGCATACGAGTATCTCGAGCAATACAACGCGCTTGTTTCCGAAAGCGATAAGGAGTTGCTCAAGAGCCGTTTGGAATTCCACGAGCTGCGTCACGATTACGAAGCGGAGCAAGTCAAGGCCGAGCAGGGGGCGAGGCAAGCTGAGTTGCTACGGATCGAGCTCGAGCGCAAGGAGCGCGAACTCATGGAGAAGACGCGGCATCTCATCAAGCAGCGTGAGGCACTTGCCCAGTTTCAGGACGATTTGCGCGCCATGATGCGCCGATCATCGGCCAGCGATCCCCTGGTGATGCAGGTCCGCGAACGGCTCAAAGCCATGCCCGAGTTGCAAGCGGATTGGGAAGCGTTCAATGCCGAGTTCAAGTCTGTGCATCCGGATTTTGGTCTGAACCTCGCGAGAGCTCACCCGGACCTTACGCCGATGGAGCGAAAGATCTGCCCGTTTATCCGATTGGACCTGGGCTCCGAAGACATTGCGAAGCTGCTTTCGCTCTCGATCCGCAATATCGAGAATCATCGCTATCGCATCCGCAAGAAATTCGGACTCAGCAAGACGGATAGCCTCACCCAATTCCTGGAAAAGTACTGAGCAGTCTTTCTCGCGATTCTGATTCGCTATTCCATCAGACACGCTATATAATTTTATATTGTGTTTTGGGATGTTATTCATTAACCGGCTGCAGTGTCTCTTGGATAGGCATCTGTTTTCCCATTGCAAATAAGTCGAAATTGAGCCCAATTTCGTCATTCGTAATTCGTCATTCGTAATTGACGAAGAGAACCCCTTCCACCTAATATAACGTTGTTCGATACCTCCGGCATCGCATATTTTCGATGAATTCTGCAAATAATCGTAGGGACGGGCGCGCGGCACGTCCCTACGTTTTGTGTACCGGCGAGTTGTACTCGCCGACCCGTCAAAATTTAGTGCTCCACCACAAAGCGGAAGGTCCGAGTGTCTTTGCCGGAAACAACGACCTCATATACACCGAATGGAAGTGCGTGCACGTCGATCGCGAAGCCGCCCGTTTCCGCTGTGATTGGCGCGTGGAGAACATGTCCGAGCAAATCGATGATCCGGACTCGGAGAGCAGCAGGATCCTCACCGAGCGAGATATGGACCTCATCGCTAGCTGGATTTGGATAAACAAACAACTGATCGCGAGTTGAGACAAATGGAACATTCGCCGAAGGTTCGGTCAGGAAATAATAGCCGTTATACGACCAGTCAGTTGCATCGTTTGCCATGTTCGCTTCCACCTGAATGTAATAGGTAGAATTGGGGGTCAGATCCGAGACATCCAATGTCGTATCCATGACCGTACTATAACGCGGTGGGGTGAAATCCGCCTTCGCCAGCCGGACGGCATACGAAACTGCGTTTGGTACCGAGGACCAGACCAAATGGACATGTCCGTCGACAGTTGCCCCAAGCGCTGGTTCGAGAACTCTGGGTGGCAGTTGCATCCCTGCCTTCGAGACAGTGTTGAACATCGAGAGTAGTTGATACCACTCGCCACTCCATCGCCAATCGCTGGTATCCAAGCTCTGTTGTCCGATCGCTCGGACGCGAGCATAATACGTCTCAGCGGGAATCGGCGTGAATGAACATAGTGTATCTGCAATGACAGTGTCAAGCGAAACATAGTCAAACACTTTCTGCGCCGATCCGGCCCACGGCGGATTGATCGCGAGTTGTAGTTCGTAGCGGACTGCGCCGGTCACAGGTACCCATGCCACAGTAGTCGGCGCGATCGCCATTGGCCCCGGATCATGCTCGTGAAGATTTGGCAACGCAAGTCGCTGCTGACCAATGAAGCGAATCCCCGGCGAGCCTGACACTGCCAAGGCAAAATTGGCAGCAGGCATAATGAGCCCCTGAATGTTCATGCCGCCATTCTGTCGAGAGAATGCATCGAATGGTGGTTGATTAGAACTCCATGTAACACCTCCATCCGTTGTTTCGAGAATCCTGGAACCGCATGCAATCCCATGCAAACTATCGCCGAATGCCACTTGGTTGAGCCCTTCGCCCCAATGCAGGACTGAGACGTCTCGATCCAATCTCGTAATCCATGTGGCGCCTCCATCCGTTGTCTGGATGAGTAGGGGATTTTGGGGTTTGACGTGCCAGTCAGTCCCAGCGCCCCATGCGAGATTTTCATTGAGGAAGTAGATATCCGCCACGACCGGCATCGAGCCATGTGTTTGCCAGGTGAGGCCGCCATCAAGCGTCTTCAGGTACCGCATCGAGTCCCCGTTGCTATTGAGCCAAGTCGATACCCCGAACACGCCCGGCCGGAAACAGAATAGTTGTTGGCTTCCTCGGACACCGCTCGGAAACGGGTGCGTGGTCCATGACTTCCAGCCGTCGGTCGTAACAATCATATCATCGGCGAGCAACCCCGGAAGCGAATCATGCACATTACTCACGTGAATCACAATAGCCGCACCATAGGTTGGTGTAAGCATCGTAACAGACCGCAAGATGGTGTTTGTATCCAAATACATCTGCGTCCAGGTTGCCCCCACGTCCGAGGAAAGCAAGAAATACGCTCGATACCGATTCAAATAGTTGCCGTTGCGGTCTTGGCCGTAGTAATCCTCCGTATCGCCATAGATAATGTAGTTGGAAGCGCTCGGGTGCACCACGGAAATCCATCGGTCCCACCCCTCTTGCTTGGTAAAGATCTCTTGCCAGGTGCGCCCGCTATCGGATGAATGGCGGAGAACGCGACCAGAACTCGCGCGCCAAATTGGAAGTCCGATCTGTGCAATATCAGATGGGGAAGCCGCTGAGAAGATCGGTCCGAAGGTCTCGAACTGCATGGTGGTTGTGTCTTCGCACAAGTCCCATCGGTCGACCATCTGAGCAACGGATCGAGATGTTTGAGACGTGATAACTAATACCGCAGCTAACAGAATATAGAGCTTACTCATTGGACCTAAAGAATTAGTTGTCACAAAATACAACAATTTCGAGGCAAAGTCAAGAAATACTTTGTTTGGACACCTTCGCCGCTCTCCAGGAGTTGCATAAAATACAATGCGCGATTGGGCGAAACAGATCATCCTGAATTTACGAGAAGCCGCCGCGCGGCCTGGCTGGCGGCGGTCCAAAGTGGTGCGCTGGACCATCGGCGTGGTTCTCACGCTGATTATCGCCGCGTTATTTCCGAGCGCCCAACAGATGGCGCTCACCGGGTACTCGGTCGGATCGCCATGGATGGGGGAGGATGAGCACGCGCCGTTCTCATTCCCGGTTTACAAAGATGTTGTCCGCTACCGGCAGGATGTCCGGAAAGCGCTCGACGAGTTGTACCCGGTCTATGTCCCGGATACATTGGCGCGGGAAGAAACGCTCAGCCAACTCCATGCATCCTACTCGAAGTTGATCGCGCTTGTCGCACTCGTCCGCAAGGATTCACTCGATGCCTCTTCGTTCGCAGATTCGGCGAAACCCCTTGGACTGACATCGGATGATTGCTCCGGACTTGTGGCGGCGGTGCAGAAGGATGGCCGTATCGCGCATAAGCTCGAAGACTTTGAGGCGCCATTCGCGAGTGTTGTGGCCGATCTGGAATTATCCTCTTTGATCACACAGGGTACTCGCGAAGAGGCTAGCGCAAGTACATCGCATCTCATCTCGCTCCGATATGCTCCGCGTACACACCCGAACGCGGAGACGGTGCTTCCGCGTGACTCGTTGCTCACCGTGGAAGCCGCGACGAACCGAGTCTTCAGCAAATTGGAGATTCTCCTGAAGCGCAATAATCAGCTCGTTGCTCCGCTCTCTCGCATCGCTGCAACGGCGTTACGTCCGAATGTGACGTTCGATGCGACGCTGACGGACGAGAGCCGTTCTGCGATTATCGATCGCGTTCCGCGCACCGATGGGATTGTTGTCGAGGGCCAGCGGATTATCTCGAAAGGGGAGATTATTTCTCCACCGGCAAAATCGGCGCTCGAAAGTCTCGCGCAGGCCCAGATCGATCGTGGCGGCACGATGTCCGCGATCGGTCGCATCGCCGGTACGATTGGGCACGTGGGCCTCATCGTGCTTCTTCTGGTGCTTTATCTCAAGTTCATTCGCAGACGAATCTATAAGGATAACGGCCAACTGTTGCTGATGGCCCTGGTCCTGCTTTTCCCGGCTATCCTCGCATATCTCAGCGTGCGTGTGCAGGTCGATTTCCCGCTCCAGTATTTTATTCTGATCCCTGTCGCCTCGATGTTGCTGACCGTGCTCTTCGATAGCCGGACCGGTTTTTATGGGACAGTCATAGCCGCCTTGTTAGTCGCTGGTATCCGCGGCAATGATTATGAGATCGCTCTTGCGGGACTTTGTGCCGGTGCGTTTGCGGCGTATACAGTCCGTGATCTTCGCAACCGCGCACAATTGTTTACCAGCATTGCGTACATCTTTATAGGCTATCTCATTGCGATCACCGCGCTCTCACTCGAGCAGGCAACATCGTTCGGGTTATTCGGTTATGAATTGATCGCGGCGCTCGGCAACTCGCTGATCTCGCCGGTCATTACGCTCGTCGTGCTATTCGCAATCGAAAGTGTCTTCGATACCGTCAGCGATTTGCGGCTTTCGGAGTTCGATAATATCAATCATCCGCTGCTTCGCGAGTTGGCACTCCGAGCGCCCGGGACCTATCAGCACACGATGCAAGTCGCCCAATTAGCGGAGAACGCCGCGCTGGCGATTGGCTCGAATCCGCTGCTGGCCCGCGTTGGGGCGCTCTTCCATGATGTTGGCAAGCTGACCGACCCAGTGAGTTTTGTCGAAAATCAATCCGGCGAGAATGGCAATATTCACGAATCGATCAGCCCACGCGAGAGTGCCGACCGAGTTCGGAATCATGTGGCTCAGGGAATTGAGCTAGCTCGCGCGCATCGCTTACCCCAACGCATCATCGATTTCATTCCGATGCACCACGGAACGTTGCCGATCTCGTTCTTCTATCAGCGCGCGCTTAACGAGGCGACCGGCGGTGGCGAGGTCAACGAGGATGATTTCCGCTATGGGGGTCCGATTCCGAATTCCAAAGAGACGGCGATCCTGATGCTCGCGGATGCATCGGAAGCCATCGCCCGAACGCTTGCAGCCAGCGGAGAAGAGACCACTCCCGAGGCGATCGAAGCCGCCGTCACGCAGCTCGTTCGTACGCGCTTCGATCAAGGGCAGCTTGACCGCTGCGACATCACTGCGCACGATTTGACAATCATTCGCGGTGTATTCGCCCGGTTGCTCGCTGGTTTGCACCATGCGCGGGTTCAGTATCCTTCTCTCGTCACGCCTGGCGCGACGCCCTCTCCCGGAGAATCTGCCCACGAACCCACAGCGTCCCTTGTCGCCAGTTAAAGCTCGACCGAAGACCGTTCGGCCACGAAGTACCCGAACTCTCGCGAATCTCCATGCGATGGAATCGCAGGAGGTGCGAGTCGCTGGATCGAAGAAGCCAATTGAACAATATCTGAGTTATCTCAAGCTCGAGCGTGGACTTGCACGAAATTCACTCGATGCGTACGGCCGCGACTTGTTGAAATTCGAAGCCTATCTTCTTCCGAAGCAAACGTTACTGGCTCGCGCAACTCAAACGGATGTCCAGAGATTCTTGCGCGACTTGGGCGAGGCCGGTCTCGAACGGACCAGCATCGTCCGCATCATGAGTAGCTTACGCGGCTTCTACCGCTATTTGCTGACTGAGAAACTGTTGCTGGTCGATCCGACTGAGAACCTGGATGTGAAATCTGTTCGGCGGAAGCTTCCCGAAGTCCTGACCATACCGGAGATGGAATCCTTGTTGGATCAACCTGACCTGACAACACCGAAGGGCGTTCGCGATAAAGCGCTACTTGAATTTTTATACGCCGCCGGTGCGCGTGTCTCGGAAGCGACGCAATTGCGATTAACACAACTCTCTCTCAAGGATGGACTCGTAAAGCTGTTTGGTAAAGGCTCGAAGGAGCGTGTCGTGCCGGTTGGACGGGAGGCGTGCAAAGCGCTCGACGTATATCTAACCAAGACGAGGCCGTTATTTACGCGAAAAGGGAAGAAGACAGATGCGATCTTTCTCAATCAAGAGCGCGGCACGGCGCTATCACGGATGTCGGTCTGGAACATGATTCAGGAGTATGCCTTGCAGGCCGGGATCGATAAGCGAATCTCGCCACACACGTTTCGCCATAGCTTTGCGACACATTTGCTCGAAGGCGGCGCCGATCTTCGCGTCGTGCAGGAGATGCTTGGGCACGCCGATATCTCGACGACCGAGATTTACACGCATGTCGACCGATCGTATTTGCAGGAAGTCCATCGAACATTCCATCCACGCGGCTGATGAAAGAAAAACGCTGGCTCGTTCGGATCACCTTGGGAGGCCTTGCCTTGCGTCTCGGGATGTGGTTCGTCTATCGCAGCAATCCGATGACGCTTGTCACGGCCGGCCTGCCGGATGATGCGCTCTATTACTTCACGATCGCCCGAAATCTTGCTCACGGCTATGGGATTTCTTTCGATGCCGTGCATCCAACCAATGGGATGCATCCCCTGTGGCTGCTTCTCATCACCCCGATCTTTACACTCACACTCAGTAAGTGGGGCGCGATCTATGCCATACTCTTGCTGCAATGTATTGTGGATGCCGGCATCGTATGGCTTATTGGCGACACAGTTTATGATCTGTTGCCGGATGCAAAGGAGTCCAATCGGAAGAGTGCGGCCGCCATCGCCGCCGTTTTGTATGCCGCGAGCATCGTCATCATTTCGCGTTCTGTCAATGGACTCGAAACGACGCTTGCTGCGCTCATGATCGTCCTTTGGCTTCGGACATACCTTCGGCTCGGTCAGAATATGCGGTCGTGGGCCTTTCTAGGTCTTGTCACTGGCTTGCTTCTCCTTGCACGGACAGATATGTTTTTGGTGGTATTACCGCTGGCGCTTTACAGGATCATACGGATCCGGCCGATTGGCGGGGAGTGGGGCGGCAGAGGCTTAGCGGCGATTATTGGTGTTCTCGTTGTCGCGCCGTGGTTGATTTGGAATGTGCTTCACTTCGGCACGCCACTTCAATCGAGCGCGCAGGCGGTGCCGATCTTTGCCATGCGGAAGTATGACGTACTCTATGGCACCGGATTGCTGAAATACTGGCATCTGCTGCTGGAGTCAGCTCGCAACATGATGAAGCCATTTTGGTTTGCGGGGTTGGGGCTGCCGGTTGTGACATTGACTTATGCGATAATTTCTCGACGCAAGATCATGCGAGAAGGGGAGAAGGCTGTGTATCTTCTTGTCCTCGGCGGGTTGCTCCTCCTTGCCGTTCATAGTATTTTTCGCGGTTTCATTCGCGAGTGGTACATAATGGAGCTGATTCCGCTTTGGATCATTGCCTTTGGTCTTAGCATCGGCGAGAATGCCGGAAAGACCGAAGCGCGCGCAAGTGGCCGCTGGATCTTCGCATCAGCAATTCTCATTGTGCAAGTGCTTATCATTCCGGTAGGTCAGCGAATGACTTCTCAGTTGGTCACTGTCTATGAAGGAGTGCCGATCATCGAGCAGTTGACGAGGACCACCAAAGTTGCTGCATTTAATTCCGGCTACTACTCGTATTTTGCGAGCCGTCCGGGAAGCATCGTCGATCTCGACGGCGTGGTCAGCTCAGAAGCGGTGGAGTCGATCAAGCATAATGATCTCCGTGGATATTTGAATCGCGATTCAGTTTCGTATCTTCTGGACTTCCGGGGGGATTTTGGCGGCTATGTCAATCTCATCGACAGGCACTTACTCGATGATTTTGTGATGGAGACTCAGGATACGTCCACTCCATTAGTGCTCTATCGCCGTAAATCTATTTCAGGGCCATTATTATTGCCCTTGACTCCGTGAAACTTCACTCATCAAAAGGCTGTACTATCCTCCTCATGCGACGAATTACGCCTATCCTACTCGTGCTCCTCGTCTTCGGAACTACCATCCGGGCTCAGGAGGTCGATCTCTCCGGCCGTACACGGCTTTCGGATCTGTTAAATAAGCCTCTGAGTCCGCGCGCCGCGGCGATGGGGAATTCCTTCGTTGCTATGAAGGACGATCCGAATACGATCTTCAGCAATCCCGCTGCGCTTTCAAGTCTAACGATTAAGGACTCGACTCAGCTCAATGAGTTCTCGCTGAGTTATTCGCATTACATTCTGGATATTAACGAGGGGGCGCTCGTCTACGATCATCCGGTGCCAGAGGGGATGCTCTTCTCGGGTACGTTCGCTGCCGGAGTGCAGTATTTTTCGGGTGGCACCTCGACTGAAGCCACCAACACCGGACAGACGATTGGCACATTCAGCACGGGCGATGTCGCATTACTGCTCGCATATTCCAGTACCGGTTCGAATGGGCTGCATTATGGCGCGGGGTTGAAGTTTGTCAGTTCGAGTCTCGTCTCTGGCTCCTCGATCCAAAACTATAGCGCCTCGTGGCTGGCTGCTGATCTTGGGCTTTACTATGAGTGGGTTAAGCAACAGATGACCTTTGGATTTTCAGTTTTGAATATTGGAACGGAGGTTTCGACTTACGCCGGCGTCCAGGAGCCAGTGGGGACGAACGTGCAGTTCGGTGTCTCGAAGCGTCTCGAGCGGCTGCCGCTGACAGTTCATCTCAATTTCCACAATCTGACTCGCGATCGCGAGGGTCGCAATCTTCTTTATGCCCTCAATGACTTCTCGGTCGGTGGCGAATTCATTCTCGGCAAGGTCGTGCGCTTGCGATTTGGATATGAGAACGAAGTCCGTCATCAACTCGCCGTTCCGGCTGGTACGGGCCTGGCGGGCTTCTCGACCGGGTTGGGCTTTCACCTCAAAAAGTATGACATCGACTTCGGGCTGAACGACAATGGACCAGACTTCGGACCATTCTTGCGGTTTGGACTGCGGACGGCCTTCTGATTAAAGAAAAAAGCCTGACAAATGCCAGGCTTTTCTTGTAGCGGGGGTAGGATTTGAACCTACGACCTTCGGGTTATGAGCCCGACGAGCTACCACTGCTCCACCCCGCGATCTTGTTGTGCGCCCCTAACTGGCCTTCTCTGTTCAAGGTTCCGTGAGCGCATTCTCATGGCATTTCTTCCGCATTGGTGATTTCTCTGCGCAGAATTGCGGCTGGTGTATATCCTTCCAGCGTGGCAGCAATCTTTCGTTTGCGGCTAATGATAAACGTGGTCGGCACGGCATCGACGCCACCATAGGTAAAAGCAAAATCCCGACTCCCGATCAAGATTTGATAGGGAATCCCGCGCGCGCGGGCAAACGAATCGATCAGAATGACGGCTTTGCCGTCCAGGACTCGCTCACGCATAGAGACTCCGATGAGCAGCACGTTTGTATCATGCGCTGCAAGCATGGTATCGATCGATGCCAACTGCGCCATCGATGTGGAAGACCATGTTCCGAAGAACGCAAGTACTACGACTTTATTATAGTACTCGTTCATTTCGTGAACCTGCCCAGTGGAGTCCCACCATGCAAAACTCGTGGCTCGATTAGCGGGACTCATGCGGTCCCAAAACTTGATCTGCGAGACATTGTGCAGGTATTTAGGGACATTCGAATCAACGGCAACTACCGGAGGCACAAAGAGCGTCTTCATGGTATTGCTTCCGGAGCATGCGGCGAACGACACAGCAGCGAGCAAGGCAAGCCCTGCGCTCGCGCATTTTGCATGTAGACGCATTAGGAACGTGTCGCCGCGACGATCGACTGATAAGAAGCTTCTGGCGTATCGACGAGCGGGATACGCGCATGCACGATGTGCGATGTCATGAGGTCCATCTCGTACTCGAACTGGCAAGTCGGGCAAGTCTTGAGGTGCAACTCGACCTCATCTAATTCTCGTGGCGTCAGTCGCTCGTGATCGACGAGTGCCGCGGCCAAGTCCTGAATTTCGGAACAGTTCACGCGATTACCTTAGATAGTGTGGGTGCGGCTCGAGTAGAAGAAGCTGCGGCGCGGTAAAAAGAACCGCGCCGCAGAAGAAATGATTGCTCGGATCCGTGAGGATTGCTCGAAGCAAAGAGCTTACTTGACGCCGAGAAGTTCGACATCGAAGATCAGCGTCGCATTTGGCGGGATCGCGGCGCCCGCACCACGTGCACCATAGCCGAGCTGCGGCGGAATGATAAGACGGCGCTTGCCACCGACCTTCATCGAGACCATGCCCTCATCCCAACCCGGAATCACTTGTCCGACACCAATCGCGGTGCTGAATGGCTCCGTGTGATGAAACGCCGGATCGACATTAGAGTCGAATGTCTTTCCATCGACGAGTTTGCCGGTATAATTCACGGTGATTGTTTGTCCTTTGACCGGCATTGCGCCCTTGCCGACTTTGAGATCAATGTATTTGAGACCAGTCTTCGAGACGACCGTGTCGCCATGCTTCTCTGGAGCGGCGTTTTCCGGCGTGGCGGTCATCGAAGGCTCTGCTGGCGGGGCCGGGGCCTCGGTCACTTGTGGCTGGGATGTGGTTGATTGAGTTGACATAGTTGTATCTGATGTTGAGCTTGACTCGTCTTTGGCATGGCATGCCGTCAGTGCGAGAATTGTGAATGCAGCGATTATGGTGGTCTTCATGCTTTGGTTATGCGTTTGTATTCTTGTTTCTTTGCTTCTTCAAACAATTTTTCGTAACTCGAATATCGTTCGACGGCAATCTTGTCGTTCTCGACTGCCTCCCGCACGGCGCAACCTGGCTCGTGGATATGCGAACAGTTCGTGATAGCGCACTCGGTCTGATGTCTCAGAAATTCCGCAAATGCAAACTTCAAATTACCCGGATCGAGTTCGTGATTTGCGAATTCCCGGACGCCAGGTGTGTCCACAATATAGGTTCCGGGCATCCCTTCGATGGTGATAAGCCGGGCGCTGCTTGTCGTGTGTGCTCCACGCCGATATTTTCTGGAAAGAACGCCCGTGCGCCCGATCTCATGACCGACGATCGCATTCAGCAGCGAGCTTTTGCCAACGCCGGAGTGGCCCGCGAAAACACTGGTCTTTCCCTCAATGATGGCGCGCAATTCGGGAAGTCCCGCCTGCGTCGCGGCAGACACGATGGCGACCGGGTAACCGATCTCCTGATAAACATCCCGAAAATAGAGAGCTTCCTCACGCTGCGTCTCGGTGGCCAGATCGTGCTTGTTGATCGCAATGGCAATTCCAAGACCACCATCGAGACCCGCGACGATATAGCGATCGATGATCCCTGCACGCAATGGTGGTTGCGTGGCGCTTGCGACGATCACGAGCAGATCGACATTCGACACGACGACCTGTTCGAAGGCCACTCGCTGTCCGGCCGCAGCCCGTGAGAGCTTCGTCCGGCGGAGGAGAACCTCGTCGATGGTCGCCGTTCCATCTTCCTGCACCGCAAGCCGAACGTCATCGCCGACGGCGACGAGCGTTGCACCCGCGTTCGCCGTGTGAGTACCCTTATAACTCTTGGCCGGCATTTCCTCGCCAGTTGCCGTTCGAGCCAGGAAATTGGGGCCTTCGGTGCCGATGATTTTGGCGGCGATGAGAGCTACATTCTCGGCCGGGGCAGCGAGTGGTTTTTGCTGACGCTCCCGCCGCCGAACGTGCTTTCTCCGCGAACGCAACCGGTCTTCGTGGGCGCGACGAATCTGCTCGCTTGCTGGCAGCGATTGATCGTCCTCGTCCTCCGAAGCGTCAGGCTTCGGAAGGTCGGGAGAGGAGATATTTGATCGTGGCGGCAAAATTGGTGTTATCTTAGCGCTCCGCGTTTCAGCATCGCGCTCAGCCGAACAGCATTGAAGCATAATTCATCCTCGCCCGGGACCGTGGCGCGGCCATCCGGTCAGCGCTTTGGGGTCACGCTCTCGATCTGCGCCATTATTTATCTGCCATCGCTCTTCTGGACGCTCGGGCTGGACCAGAATATCTTCGCCGAGATCGCCTCGTTGCTCTTGCGTGGCAAGACTCTTTACGTCGATGCCTGGGACGTGAAGCCACCCAATATCTTCTACACGTACGCGCTCTTCGAGTGGATCTTTGGTCAGCACGAGTTTGCAGTCCGGCTCTCGGATTACCTCTTCACACTTCTGGCATGCTCGGCGCTATTTGTGGGCGTCGATCGGCAGGCGAGCGTCATGCCCGATCGGTTGTGTTCATGGGCGGCGCCCATTGCGACTGTCCTGCTGGCCCTGACGCTGCTCTCGCTCGGACTCTCTGATACCGCACAGACGGAATCGTACTCGCTCTTCTTCATCATTGCAGGAGCGGTGCTTGCATTCCAGAATCGCACACTGTTGCTCCTCCTTGGTGGCGTGGCAATTGGCAACGCAGCGTTTTACAAGACGACGAATACTCTCTTTCTTGTGTCGATTGCTATCGAGATTGTGCTCCTACATAAGGGACGGGCAGTGCGACCGCTGTTGCTCATTGCGGCCGGTTTCATACTGTGGTGCATACTCCAATTTGGTCTGCTCGCGTGGCAGGGAAGTCTTGCCGAATATTTGAGTATTACGTTCAACGTCTTTCAGCATCATTCGCAAGAGGTCTCGCAATTTCGGCCGATGGATTTGATTCGGACCATATGGATCTATGCCAACGTCTGGCTTCTCCTTGCTTTGGCCGCATCTGTGTTGGCCGCTGTTCGCAAGGACTGGTCGTTCTTTCGTTCGGTCCGATTGCCGGTGATGTTTCTGCTTGCTGGTCTACTCGCAGTCGCGTTGCAGAACAAGGGGTGGGGATACCAGTATGTGATTGTCCTTCCAGGGCTGGTTGCAAGTATCGGGCTAGCGCTCGCGTATGGGACCTATAAGACGCATTGGACTAATGGGATAAGAACCCATGTGGTTACCGCGCTGCTATGTGCGGTTGCTTTTGCTGTTTCCCCGAGTATCCGAAGAGCGGCAAGCCACACACGAGAGTCCACGGTCGCGTTGCGCGATCGTGACCGTTATCTCGCATCGCTCGGCCAGCCGCACAGTCTGTATTATCCACCAGGCACAGAGGCACTCTCAGCATATATTCAGTCGCACACGGCGGCAACCGACCGCGTCTTTATCTTCGGTGAGGAGCCAGGGGCCTACTGGCGCTCAGGGCGAGAGCCGGCAACGCGATTCGTCTATGCGCTTCTCTTTACGAGTGGTGTGATTCCTTCTGGCGATCTCGCGGCGATTGGAGACACGATCGCTGGCACCAAGCCGCGGCTTGTTATTGTCGAACGGTATGATACGCTTATGTTTCGCGGACGGCCGGAGACGAGTGTGTCCTTGCTGGAATCCGACACGATATTCCGTTCGCTCGCATGGGTTCTGAAGACCGAGTATGCGGCAGCCGACACGGTCCGTGACAACTTTATCATCTACCGGCGCAAAGACTGATTGGTGCAACAAATGCCGCCTATCTGAGTGTTTTGCATGCACGCTCGGAAGAGCAGGTAGTTCGCCAGGTATTAAGAATTAGAACTGTAGGAAAGATAATGTACGATCCGATTTTAGTGCAACCGATGCGAGAGGAAGTGACACGTTTTGGCGTGAAGGAAGCTCGCACCGCCGAGGAAATTGATAATTTTGTCAAGCAAGAGGGGACCACGCTGGTCTTCATCAACTCGGTCTGTGGTTGCGCAGCCGGTAGTGCCCGTCCGGCGCTCGCGTTTGCCACCCAGCACACGACGAAGCCCGACCGTATGATTACAGCATTTGCCGGGAATGATGTTGAAGCGGTTGCGCGTGCTCGCGGGTATTTTACCGGTATTGCTCCCAGCTCCCCGTCATTCGGTCTTCTACGTGATGGTGAACTCGTGTGGATGCTCGAGCGCTGGCAGATCGAGGGACATGGTCCCGCCGAAATTGCCGGAATGCTGACGAAGGCATTCGATGAACATTGTGGCGTAAAGCAGCCCGCATAAGGTTGCTGCCAAACGATTAGCTTGAGAAAAGGCGCGGATTCCGCGCCTTTTCCTTTTATAAGATTACAGGCCAATACTGACCATTGCGACCGGCCCCCAGCCGTTGATGGCAGGGATTCCTGAAGCCGAGCCAATATTCGACTCGCCGATGTAGTTCACGCCTGCGCCTGCCGTTACCATTCCCTTTATGATGTCGAACTGATAAATGGCCTGCGCCTCATAGAGAAAGCTCGTGTAGTTTACCGAGGGGATCGGCTGCCCGCTCAGCGGGCCTGGTTGATAGGTCGACGAGCCGAGCCCGACAGCGCCAGAAACCATGATGTGCCAGATCGACATGTCGGTACCGCCGAGAAACCCTGTCTCGTGGATATAACTGGTATTGTCGCCCCAGGAAGCAATCCGCGCTTCGGCAAAGAAATTCGAAAACGATCCCCGTAGCGCGCCATAAGTACCGCCGCTAATTCCTGCAACACTCGAACTCTGCACGCCGCCGAGCGCTCCGGCACTGAGAATTGCCCCAGGAATCTGCGCCTGAGCCGAATTGACGTGGCCAATCAG
Source organism: Bacteroidota bacterium (assembly GCA_030706745.1). Classification (NCBI taxonomy): domain Bacteria; kingdom Pseudomonadati; phylum Bacteroidota; species Bacteroidota bacterium. The sequence goes on along the minus strand of JAUZNX010000017.1, from coordinate 18,759 downwards.
GAGCGTCAATCCAAATAATAGGGAGAGGAACGGAAAAGCCAAATATTTTTTCATGGTTGAAGATAATGGTGTCATCATATTATCTCTGACCAATAACCGCGCCGAATGTTTCCGAATCCGGTATTGCGACCCGTTACTTCTTACTCATCCATATGCCTCAGGCAAACGCTCCAGTATCCCAATCTACTGGAGGTAGCTCTTCGCGATAATGCTTCACATATAGAAGGTAATTGGAGAAACCAGTCGCGGGCATCTGCTTCTCTTCGTCACTGAGCGGTCTCAGAATACGTGCCGGGACTCCGGCCACGAGCATTCCGGGAGGGACGATTGTCCCGCCAAGCACGACCGATCCTGCCGCGACGAGCGAGCCCTCACCAATCACGACCCGATCCAACACAACAGCATTCATGCCGATCAGTGCGCCATCTTTGACTGTACAGCCGTGCAAAACCGCGCCGTGCCCGATGGTGACATTCTCGCCGACCCAAACAGGATTTGTATAATGCGTGACGTGGATCGTCACGTTATCCTGCACATTGGAGTTGCGGCCAATATGCACGCGCTCGATATCGCCGCGAATGACCGAGTTGAACCAGACACTGACATTTTCTTCTAACTCAACGCCGCCAATGATGCGCGCGCCGGCGGCAAGGAACACGCTCTCATGGACCTTTGGGATTCGGCCATCGAACGCGTAGAGCTTTCCGGTCTCGACCGAAGGAGTAATTTCTATTTCTTGATGCATGCGCCTGAAAAGCGGGCGCGCGCGTGGGCGGTTCCCTCAGGGTTATTGTATTTGCCGGCGAGTCAGTGTTCCGCCTTCTTCTTTATCGAACATGATCGGACCAAGCCCTTTGTGATAATAGACGATCCAGTATGGAATCGTGTCAGATTGCGCGCTGCCATCCTGCAACTCGCGCGCATATCGGACGACGAGTACGGAAGGATAGGACTTTGTGACCGCGCCATTCGTGATTTGAAGGGTATCGAGTTGCTCGACCACGCGGCCAGTGATGGGATACGAATGCCAGTTGTGAGCCGGATCCACGAGGGTGCCCGCGTGCCAGGAGGCATTTGGGATTGTTCGGTCCTGGCGCAGCAGAACGAGTGGTCCCTCAATGTTGGAGTATACAGTCGGGAGCGGCGGCAGAAGTGGGGTCCAGTTACCGTTTGCAGACGAACTGCCGAAAATTGTAAAGTCTGTGATAACAGCAACTCCTCCATTGACAACAAACTGAGATGGCGCGGCCGGTACGTGGACTTTTCCGAACTTGGTACCAGAAGTGTCCATCCAATAATAGTCTCCGCCTGCCAGCATACAGAGTGTATCCGGTTCTGAATAAGTATGCTTAGTAACTACGGCTGTGACAGGGCTCGGCAAACCGTATGGTGCAACGTGGGTCCATGTTGCCGTTAATGCGGAAGACATATAAACACCATTGGCAGTGCCAGCAACAAGCCCGGAATTGTACTGCGCGATGGAATAAATTTTTCCCGATGCGGGCAAAGTAACAGCGGCACCCGGGCTACCGCCGGCAGGCGTGAGAGCCCAAATACTGCCGCCGACACTTCCCGCGAGCACAATCTGTTTATCAGACGAAGCACACAGGGCGGTGATCTGATCGTGAACGGATGGTGCCTGCGTCCATGGACCGTAAAGTCCTTTTAGAATATATACGCCGACAGAGTTCTCTGGGGCTGCGAAGAGTGATCCACCATAAAAAAGCAGGGCATGGATTGGCCCCGATACCGGAATGCGGGAGGCCAGATGTTGCCAGGATCCCGGTCCACCGGTGGCCCGCCATAGAATATCGCCCGTTGGAGTTGCTGCGAACAAGTGTCCTGTGGGCGCATCGAAAGCGAAGCAGTTAACGGAGACGAGGTTCGGATCATCCAATGTCCAAGTGTGTCCATTGAAGCGATAGATACCATTATCCGTTGCGGCATATTGAACGGTATCGAGATCGATCGCCGCAGTAATTTTCGGTTGGACCACAATCTCAGAATCTTGAGCACCGAAGAAGGAATCTCCATCCAGATCGAGCAGCGAGCCGCGACGGAAGCCCGTCGCCGTTATGCTGTCGGGCGTCACATGAAACGTGATGCTAATAGTATTATTCTCTTGCAAGACAAGACCTGCCGACAAGGAAACGAAATTCACCACATCATACGAACCGTTGCCAGAACTGAAGCGCATGCTCGATGGCGTCCCACTCCAGAAGTAGGCCGGAAGGTCGCTGATTTCAGGTTCCTGGATCGGCTCCACCTGCTGTCGGCACGCGACGACGGCGAGCGACAACAGTGCGAATGTCCAGAAAGAGTAGGATCGTCTCATACTTGATCTTATGGATGAAATGCGAGTCCGAAGCGCGCTCCGACACCAAACGATGTCAGCTTGTCACGATTTGGGCCAACAGTTACGACGCCGAGCGGGCCGGAAGCATTTGAGGCGACGCCGGTCGTAGCAGATTGTTTTGGACTCACCTGCGACGCATCAACGGAAACGGCCGCTTCGAGCGCGAGGAAATTGAACAACGAGTAATTGCCCGAAAACTCGAACATGCCAAGTCCCGATAGGCTACCGGGAATAAATGCAAGGCCCAGGACACCCGAAGCGCCGAAGCGAAGGCGGTCTTGTGGATTGAACTCATAGCGCATGGCAACGCCAGCCCAATACGCGTTCACCGAACCAACGTAAGCATCGCTATAGCGCTGGACCAAATCTTCAGAGTATGGTGATAGCGCATAGTAAGAATAGGTTTGGATCTGATAGAAGCGAGAGTATCCCACGCGCGCACCGGCGGAGAGCCAAGGACTGATCTCATATTCCAGTCCGCCCTCGAATCCGCTGGACATCTCAGAACCCGAGGTCACCCCCATTTGGGAATCCATCGTGCGTTTCGTTAGCGGAGCATCTGGCAGCCAAGTATTATGTTGGTTGGCGTTGATAAACATTCGCAACGGAACATAGCTGCTTGCTCCGCGCTCAAGCATGAAGTGGGGAAGGTTGCTGTTGTGAGATTGCCTGTCAGTTGGTGGCAGTCTTGGTTCTGCTGAGGCAAGCGCTATTGGCGGAATTGCATCAGAAGATTGAGCATTTTGCGCCGAGGACCCCACTGGCGTCGAAGGAGTCACGGCATCCGACCCATTGCCAGCCGGTACTCGTATTGCGACGGCCGGAAGATGCGCGGAGCCAGCCGGAAGTTCTGTCGCACCAGCCCGAAGCCGTGTGGTCCCATCAGGCGTGGTGGACGCGATCTTCGCAAGATGGCGCGCAGACCGATTAGAGCTCGCATGTAATGCGGCTGATGGAGCAGTACTTCCATGCGTTGTGGCCGCACCCTCATGCGCTTCACCCTCGCGTGATCCGTTACTTGCGAGTTGATCGACGTACGGCGCGGAAGAATTTGAAGTGGAATGAGAACTTTGAATTAGGTTATCAGATCGCTGAAGTGAACTGGATGGATGCGAATTATTCAAAGCGAACCAGACTCCGGCGCCGACGATGCCAAGAACTGCAGCCGCAATGGCGAGTTGAGTTGAACGAGCACCAAACCATGAAGTCGCAACGCGGCGATCCTGGACCGGCGCGGCGAGATAGGGGAGCATCACACTCAGCAACGGCAACTTGGAGGCCAGCGCACGCTGCGTTTCAAGCGGAGCCGAAACCGGCTTCGCCGCATGAGTGAGCAGATCGCCCATGCGGACGTGCGCATCAAGCGCGCGCCGGCCTTCGGGGGAATCCGTAATCGCTCGCAGTACCTCCTCTCGCTCGGAGGGGTCGAGCGAGCCATCGAGGTAGGCTAATATTTGTTCTTCGATCTGTGCCATCTTCTTATCGAATGATGAATGTGGAATGTTGAATGATGAATAATCGCACTACGGCCAACCTTCATCTTTCGTCACTCTTCATTCATAATTTCTCCATCATCGTGTACTAAGTCCCAAAGTTCTTCACGCATCGCGAGCTTTGCCCGATAGATACGCTGTCGGACGCCGCCAAGCGTCAAGTGTAATTGCTCGGAAATCTCTTGATACGAAAAGCCATCGAATTCGCGCAGGATAAACGGATCTCGAATTTCTACCGGCAGGTTCGATATCGCTCGCTCGACGCGCTCTTTCAGCGTTGCTTGCTCTTCGCGATATTCCGGATGCATCGAGCGGTCGGTCGACTGCAGCTCTTCGTGGGAATCATCAATTCCGACGAGCGCGCGTTTGCGCTTGTGGTTCAGATATGTTGTCCGAACGATGGTATAAAGCCATCCGAGCACGTTCGTCCCTTCTCGGAATGTATGTGCCTTGCGAAAGACCTTGATGAAGGTCTCCTGAAAAAGATCGCTGGCAAGATCCCGGTCGCCGCCCGCCAGCCGAAGACAAAAGGTATAGACTTCGGCCTGGCGGCGGAGATAGAGTTCGACGTAAGCTTCTTCGTTACCCTGCGAAAATCGCTGAAGTAGCTCGTGATCCGGGGTCTCTTTTGGAGGCCGCACAATATTGATCGGTCCATGCACCGCAGCCTCCAGAGGCAGATCATCCTGAGGCACGGTCGTTCCTGCAACATTGCCACCGGATTCTTCAGGATATAGAGTCCCGTTCGCGGCAACCCGCTCGCTCACGTGAAGCGATCGTGCAGATTTACCGCCACTCCTTGATAAAGTGAGTGATCCAATGGCCATTGGTGTGTTAACACCTCGGGCAAGGAAGAGTCACAGCGGTTTGGCTGTCAATTCGCCAACTATTGAGGACTCCTGCCGATTTCGGCGTATTTTTGTCAGTCCGTCCAGCGCGTCCTATCCAAACGGCAACATGAAGCGATATCTGTTCATAGTCACGCTCCTCCTCGCAAGCACCGCGCTCCGGGCGCAGTCCTTGAACTTGCTCACGGATCTGCATCCGCGTCCGCAGGTCTCTTTCTTCAAGTCGAGCGGACATCCTTTTGTTCTCGATCGCTCGACTGTGATTGTAATGAGTGACTCTGCTACAAGCGGAACCCTGAAAGCCGTGCAATTCCTACAGCGCACTCTTCGGGAGCAGTTTGGAGATACGCTATCCACGCTCCTGTACTCGTCCTATCTTCATGTCAATTCACCAAAAGCAATCCTGATCGGTGAGTATCGTGATCTTCCATCGTTGCGGGACAGTGTCTGGGCTGAAAGCGGACACGGACTCATTGTTGTCTACGGCGGTCAAAGTTATGAGTTGGCCTCTTCTGAATCTAAGCTTCAGCTTTGCGGCCAAGATTCGGATGGTACATTTTATTCAGTCGCTACTGCAATACAACTGTTTCGTCTCGCTCACGATACCATTCCATCTCTTTTCATTTTCGATTATCCCGACTACCCAATCCGCTGGGTCTTCTCGGCGCACAATCTCATGGTGCCCGCACAGGTGAGTGCACTCGAAACGATCGAGGACTCGATGGCGGCGCATAAGCTGAATGGGCTGCAACAGAATGATTTCAAGTACAGCATATTGGATCGGCTCGACAGCTATTATTATGGTCATGTGGATTCGATGCGCGTCCATGCCGAGCAAAACAATATCGAGGTGATTCCGGGCGTCTGCACGATCGGATGGTCACAAGCGGAATTGCTGCACGATCCCGATATGGCCGAGGGATTTCCGACGACTTGTCGATATGTGATCAAAGGCGACACCGGGCAGCTCGTTGGCGATCCACGGGTCGCGCTGCCGAATGGTAATTTCGAGAATGCAACGGGCAACACATTTCCGGGGTGGGGATGGGTCGATACGACCGTTCATGTCGATAACAGTGTCGTTCACAACGGCCGCTTTAGCGCCCGCGTGGAGAATTTCGGGAACAACGCACCAAACGGACGCTTCATCAAACTACTGACCTGTTCGCCGCACCATGGTTATCACATGTCGGCTTGGGTGAAGACACAGAACTTCCGCGGCGAATTCAATTTGCTCGCCATCGGCTTTCATGGCGGCTCATCCCGCACGCTGACCTTCACACAGTTCGGCATTCCTTCGACAAGCGACTGGCAGCAGGCGAACGTGATCTTCAATACGCTCGATTACGACTCGCTGTATGTATATTGTGGGGTCTGGAGTGGTTCCGCCGGTACGATTTGGATGGATGATTACCAGATCGAAGAGGCCGGCATGACGAATCTTCTCCATCGCGCGGACGAACTGCCCGTGGTAACCGGTCCAGCGGGAAAGTACGCGGAAGGCACCGACTATGCTCCTATTATCGACTCGATCATGGAGCAGTCCAATGGCTCGTATTCGTGGCACACACCACCAACGCTGCATATCCCACCAGGCAGCAGGATTCATAATGGCGATTCTGTGAGTGTGAGCTTCATCCGTGCAAATCCGGTTCTCAATGATGTCACCGGCGACGGATCGACAATGGTCTGCGTCTCCGAAGATACGCTCTACTCGATCATGCACGATCAGATTTATCGTGTCGATTCTCTTCTGCATCGACCGAATCGCTACTTCATCAGCCACGATGAGATCCGGCAAATGAACTGGGATTCCGCGTGCAACCGGCGTCAGCTCACGCCGGCGCAACTGCTTGCCGATAATGCGACAAAGTGTGACTCGATCGTAACGCACGTGCATCCCGCCGCGGACATATTCGACTGGAGCGATATGTTCGACTCGCTGCATAACGCTCGCAACAACTATTATCTGGTCAACGGCGATCTATCGGGTGATTGGGACAAGATTCCGAAGAACATCACGATCGTCAATTGGAATGGCGGCTATATGTCGCAAAGTCTCGATTTCTTCGCCAAACACGGCTTCTCGCAGATCACAAGTCCATACTACGACGTGCAGAACACGAACAACATGCGCGCCTGGCGTTTGGCGATGGACACGATCCCAAACATGCGCGGTATGATGTACACGACCTGGGCTGCGGATTACTCCTTCCTAACGCCCTTTGCAGATTATGCCTGGAGCGCGGGGCCGATGATTGTGCATACGCCTCTCGCATTGGGCGCAAAGATCACGGATGGCGAGTATGTGCCGGTGAACGCGAATGTGTTTGCCGATCCATACGATCCGACCGATACGATTACTAAGGTCACCTACATACAATACGACAAAGCAAACGGTAAAGATCAGGTAATGAGTATTAAGATGGTCCCGGACACCGGTCATTATTACCGCTGCACAAACCTTACGCAGGGCGATCCGGGTACGGACGTCACCTACGAGATTCGAGCGACTGATAAGAACGGAATCACTCGCACCACCCCGCGATATTTGATTATCCATATTGCGAGCGATGGAGTCCAGGCTCCAGCCCTGCAGGATGCTATCAGCATCTACCCAAATCCGACGAACGATCGAATCGTGGTCACGATACCAAATGGCATTCCGCAGATTGCTTCAATTCAGATTCTTAACTCGGTCGGTGCGGTTGCTGCAAGTCCTTACATAAGAGAAGAGGGACAAATCTCAATAGACACGCACTCCTTGCCCGCTGGCGCGTACAATCTTATCCTCAAGACTGGCGCTGAAACGATCACCAAGCCGTTCGTCATCCTGAGATAAGCGGTTCCGGTGACATTGCAACGTCAGTCCGGAACAGGACGCTCATCGCCACAATCGTGCTCGCGCAGTAAATCGGGATCAGCTCGCCGAAGATTCGGCTCTCGAGCAGAATGCCAACGGGAAGCATCACGGCCCAGAACAGGAGGCTCACTAAAAGCAGGGAGCGTAGCGCGCGTGGTGTCCACTTCCACAGTGCGAAGGAAACAATGTGCATCCCGCCAAACAGAAAGATAAAATAGCGAACGACTCCTTGATTGCTCGTCCAGGCGTGCTCAAGGCTGCCGAGATTGAATGCGAGATGATTTTCAAACGGACCACCCGGCGAATCTCGGAAGAGATAATTCAAGAACACGCGGACCGCGATCCAGATCGTGGCGCTCGCAATGGCGAGCGTGAGCCACGAGCGAAGCGATCGTTCACGCCACCATAATGCCATCAGACATGGCAGTGCAAACAAGATCGTCTCGCGGTTGAAACACGCCATGGCGAATAGAACATACCACGCGACCCACTTGCGTTCGTGCCGGAGAATAAGCAGCGCGAGAAAGAGCGCGATGCCAGCCAGGTCCGATGAAAAATGCATGTAGCACAGCAGGCAGTAATTCCAGAAGAGTGGAACGAGAATCAGCGGCGCCGCAATCCAAGCGCGCGATTGCGAAACAAAAAAACTAAGGAACCGCCCGAATAGCAGAAGAATAGCCCAGAGTTCGACGATAGTCGTCAGCTTGTTGACCGTATCGATCCTGAGCGAAGTTGCTACGGAGACAACATGGATAATCGCAGGCATAAGCACACGGAGCTGCATCGGGCGCCGGGCAGTGAATGTCGTAAGTTGCTCGACGGTCACATCGAGGTTGTGGGGCAGAACGTAGTCATAGATATTCGCGAATGTCCATGCTAATAGCAGGTAGACCATTCCGATCATGACTTGCTGCGGTTGCGGGCGAGCGAACTTGGTAATCGTCATGCTTCGCGATGAATCGAAGGGCAAAAGAGTTGAAAGACCATCGATACGGAACTAGCGCTGAGAGCCTTTTCGGTTAAAAAATCGTTCCGGGAAGCCTGATGAGCAAAGCCCATACGATCAAAGTCCTTCGAGAGAATTACCGCGCCGAGCGTGAGGCGGCGGAGCAATATCGCGCGCTGGCCGAGCGCGAGCGCGATGAGGTCCGCAAGACGGTGCTCTACAAATTAGTCGATCAGGAAGAGAAGCACGCGGCCCGGTGGAAGAAGCGCCTGGAAGAGATGGGCGAGAAGGCCGATGAGCCTTCGAAAATCTCGATGCGCTACAAGCGGATGATGGTCCGATCCCTCGACACGGATACGGTGCTACGCCGCATGGAAGCCGATGAAGTTGCAGCCGAGCGAGCCTATAGCCGCATGATCGCCGGTGTCACCGATACCGATCTCATTCGAGAAATCGAAGAGGTCAAAAAAGAAGAAGAGGTCCATTCGAAGGTGCTCCGCTCCATGTATGGTCCATCGGCTACGATAGGTGATACACACCATCCACAAGGGGAGACTCGGTCGAAGTTGGAAGGCCTTATGCGCCGCGAGCGGTGGCACGTCAAGTCGGGTAGCTGGGTGGCCGATGCGATCTACGGCGCGAACGATGGACTTGGCGCAGTCTTTGGGATCGTGAGCGGAGTGGCAGGCGCGACCGACGTGGCCGGGGGTGCCTCGACACATTTCGTCCTGCTCTCCGGCTTTGCCGGCATGATCGCAAGTTCAGTCTCGATGGGGTCGAGCGCATATCTCGCAGCAAAATCCGAGCGCGAAGTCTATGAAGGCGAGATGCACCGCGAGCGGCAGGAAATGGAGGAGAATCCCGAGGAAGAGAAGGAAGAACTCTCTCTCATGTATCAGCTCCGGGGCTTCAGTGAGGAAGAAGCGAATGATCTGGCCGATAAACTCTCGCAGCAGCCCGAGGAATTTCTGAAAGTCATGGGCGCGGAAGAACTCGGACTTTCCGAGATGTCCTTTCCAACTCCATTTCGATCGCTCGCGAGCGGCGGATTCTCGACACTCATCGGCGCATTCATCCCGCTCATTCCATTCTTCTTCTTTAACGGCATGACGGCCGTTGCGGCCAGCTTCGCGCTTTCGCTCGTGGCTCATTTTGCCGTCGGTGCAGCGAAGAGCATCATCACGGTGCGCTCGTGGTGGAAGTCGGGACTAGAGATGGCAGTCGTGGGCGTGATCGTCGCCGTGGTGACGTATGGAATCGGCAGGCTTTTCGAAATCAGTCTCAATTAGTTGCTGAGCCGGAATGAGTAACGAGCTACAATTGATCGACCTGAGTCACACCGTCGAAGCCGGCATGATCACCTATAAGGGTCTGCCAGCTCCGATCATTTGCGATTTCTTGAGCCGGGAAGCCTCGCGATCCGTTTATGCGGATGGGACCGAGTTCAATATCGGGAAGATCGAGATGGTCGCGAACACAGGCACATACATCGACAGCCCTTTTCATCGGTTTGCCAATGGCAAGGACCTATCGGAGTTGCCGCTGATCTCACTGGCTGGTGTTCCGGCCATCGTTGTGCGTTGCGAGCACCTCGGTCGCCGCGCAATCTCCGCAGCCGATCTGAAGAGGCTGGAAGTAAAAGGGAAGGCGGTACTCATCCACACCGGATGGTCGCAGCACTGGCGGACCGATCAGTATTTTGAAGGCCATCCGTTTCTTACAAAGGACGCCGCGCAGCGACTCGCGGATGAAGGCGCTGTGATCGTGGGGATAGACTCTTATAATATCGACGACACAGCCGATCTCACTCGACCGGCACATACGATCCTGCTCGGCGCGGAAGTTCCGATCGTCGAGCACATGGGTTCGCTCGAACTACTGCCCGACTCCGGGTTCGCATTCTGCGCGGTGCCAGTGAAGGTTAAGGAGTTCGGTACGTTTCCAGTGCGGGCCATTGCGCAGATTAAAGCCTAAGGCTCCCGACTATTTGGAGCCAGCTGATATGGTCGTATTGAAGTCCTTGGCGTATTCCTTGAGTTGTTGTTCGGAGACCTTCCACGAGCCGGGCGAATTCCAGAGGTAGTCCATCTGCTTCGCGAGTTGTGGGTTGGCGTTTTTGGACGTAGCTTGCCGGCATAGCGCAGTTAATCGGCTTTCGAACGCTTCGCTCGCAATGCGGTAGGTGACTCCGCCGATGGTGAGCGTTGCGCCGCCGTTGGCGGTGCGAGTAATTGTTGCCTTTAGAGTGGTTGATCCATCCAGACAGTCCCAACCTTTCGGAAGGGTGAGGCTGGCGCAAGTTCCACGAGCATAACAGCAGCCGCGGTCTCCATGCGAGTTCGTATAACAAAGACGGACATAACTGGCAGATGCGGTAATTGTCCCGAATGTAGTGAATAGTGAGACGAGTAAGAGTGTGAGTAATCTGGTTTTCATATTTGGCAAAAACAAGTTTATACGACGAAAAGGGAACACGATGGAACACCCGTAGTTCCCGATACAACGGCCGCGAAATCGCGCTTCAGATACGCTGTCGCGATCGTAACATTCGGAATCGCTTGTTGCGTCGAGGTTTCGGGATTCGAGCGCTAATTTTCGCTTGGTGCTTCAATCTGTGTGAGATTTGATTTCGGCACCGTCCTGACCCAGCATCCAAACTGCTTCAACTCTTCCATGCGGCACGACCAGACTAGCTGCCCGTTATGCAGAGTCATGTCCGGACAGCCATCGCACATATTCTGCTGACCGTTTTCGAGGAAGTCCACCGGCTGGATAATCATGATGGACTGGTAGTGCATCCCCTTGAACAGCCGCGCCGGATTGTGCAGCGCGGATTTGGCATACGCGCCGGCAACTTTACGCGCGCCTTTGTCGAATGGCGAAAGGAGCATCATCGAGCGTCCCAGTTTGGTCGTGCCAGGGGAGGCATACCCAAGGTACCGGCCCTTCAGGAAATGGTAGCCCGCCTGATTGATCTCCATGAAGCGCGCGCCGACGTAGCCGTATACTTTCTCCTTCGTGCCGATCCGTCCGGAGAGCAGCCATTTGAATGAATCCGGTTTTTCGGTGCCGTTCAGGTACGCACAGGGATTGAACTCCGGAAACCGCCTGCGAATCTCGTGGACAACATCGGTAGCCTGAAGATCGACTTTGCGCTCCTGCGTCTCGCCGTAGACGAGATCGTTCATGTCCACTTTTTTCGCGCCCGCATACCAATCGAATGGGATCTGTGGCGCGGCGGCGCGATACAGGATAAAGACCATCACATGCACTTTATCGATATTCTTTCCAGCCCACTCGACAAGTTCGGGCGCATAGTGCAGCGTATCATCGTAGACGGTCGCATTGAAGGAGCAGGAGAGTCCACCTTCATCGGCGAGCATATCGGCAAAGTGCATCCGGAGATCGTTGAGTTGAAGCTCGTTTGCATGCTTCCATCCGGGCCGGCCTTGTTTGCTATCGATGTGGAAGGTAAACCCGGTGGCCCCGGCCATCTTTAGTTCGTGAAGCAGATCCTTCGTCAGGAGTCCACCATTACTGTTAATGACGGGTTTGACGCCACGCTTTGCGACGTGTCGCACAATCTCGACGATGTCGGGGTGCATCAGCGGTTCGCCACCAGCGATCGAGATGCCATCGGAATTACGAAGACGTAAGAAGGTGTCAATCTCTTCGCGGACCTGTTCGAGGGGCTTGTGGCTCTTTGTGACATTCTCACGATAGCAGCCATCACACGCCAAGTTACACTGCGAGGTCGGTTCGAGCCACGAAATCGCGTTATCGGCGAGATTCCAGGGCAGCCGGTACAGCTTGCGGTGATCGACTTCAGGCTCGACTGCGAGCAAAGGAGACTCGAGTGGGAGTGGAGAATAATTCGAGGGCATTGCTACCTCCATGGTGATGAATCGAGGTGAGTTGACTTTCAAAGCCGCTCGATGTGACGGGAGGTCGGAGCGAGTGGCTGCTTAGGAGTTCATAAACACCAATACTTGTCTAATACAATCCTGTTCAGAGAGCAAAACTAATCGGAATGGTGAGCGATCTTGTCTTCCGCAAGCCCGACCGGTATTTTAGAGTCTGATACTTGGACGAACGCCGAACATTTTTCTGCCAGATTCCATTAACCACCCTTCTAAGTTAATTCACCGAAGCATGGCCGAAGACAAGTTACCCAAAAGAAGCGAGGATTTTAGTGCATGGTACAATGAAGTGGTTGCGCGAGCGGAACTGGCCGAGCACTCTCCGGTGCGGGGATGCATGGTCATTCGTCCGAACGGCTATGGCATCTGGGAGTTGATGCAGCAGGCGCTGGACCGGATGTTCAAGGACACCGGTCACCAAAATGCCTATTTCCCGCTGCTGATCCCGCTCTCCTTTATCACAAAGGAGGCTGCGCACGTTGAAGGTTTTGCGCCCGAACTGGCAATCGTCACGAAGGGTGGCGGCAAGGACCTCGAAGAACCGCTCGTTATTCGGCCAACATCGGAGACGATTATCTACTCCATGTATGCGAAGTGGGTGCAGTCCTATCGCGACCTGCCGATTCTGATGAACCAGTGGGCGAACGTCGTCCGCTGGGAGATGCGGACGAGGCTGTTCCTCCGCACCATGGAATTTCTCTGGCAGGAGGGACACACTGCGCACGAGACCGAACTGGAAGCGGAGGAGGAAGCATTGCGAATGCTCGGCGTTTACCGGACATTCATGTATGAGTATTGCGCCGTTCCCGTTCTAATCGGGTTGAAGACCGACAGCGAAAAATTTGCCGGTGCACTTAGAACCTATACTACGGAGGCCCTGATGCAAGATAACAAGGCGCTCCAAAATGGCACGAGTCATAATCTCGGGCAGAATTTCGCGAAAGTATTCGATCTCCAGTTTCAGTCTCGTACCGGGACGCTCGAATATGCGTGGAACACCTCATGGGGTGTTTCCACGCGCATGATCGGCGGCCTCATAATGACCCATTCGGATGATGACGGTCTTGTGACGCCACCGAAGCTCGCGCCAATCCAATTGGTGATCGTCCCGATCTTCAAGACCGACGCAGAAAAGCTTACAGTCATGGAAACGGCCGAGCAAGTCTTCCGCGAGTTGAAAGCTGCCGGAATTCGCGTAAAGCTCGACGATCGCGACTCGATGAGTCCCGGTGCGAAGTTCTTCGATTGGGAGATGAAGGGGATACCTCTTCGCATGGAGATCGGGCCCAAGGACGTCCAGAACAACACGGTCGTAATTGTGCCACGAATTGCGCTTTCTCAAGAGGAGCCTGCAAAGCCAGGGCGCAAGCAGAAGTTGTTTGTGAGCAGCACTGAATTAGCCGCTCGCATCCCGCACCTCCTGAACTCGCTCCAATCGCAATTGCTCGAAAACGCAGTGGCACGCCGCGAAGCAAACAGCATTCGCGGGGTCAGCTCGTATGAGGAGATGGCTAAGCTCATTGATCGAGACGCCGGATTCATTTACGCTGGATGGTGCGGATCGGCCGAGTGCGAAGCGAAGGTGAAGGAGGAAACCAAGGCCACGATTCGGGTCATCCCGGTTGAGGAATTTCGCAGCAAACAGGCTCCGGAGCGATGTGTTGTCTGTGGGGGAGCGGCGAAGCACGAGGTCGTCTGGTCCAAGTCCTATTGATCCGGCAGAACGGAAAGGACATAAAAAACCCGCGGTAGAAGGTGATGTCTACCGCGGGTTCTGTGAAAGCGTTACGGGTAGAAGGTCCGTAGGCTGGTGAGAGAGGTATTGGTAGTTGGATGCTGATACTTTAAATGATTCTCATCGAATAAGGAATTAGCATCAAAAACATCTTTTTTATACGATAATGGCGCTCGCGGCCGCCCGGTCGAAATGCCATTGGTGAAGATTGGCGATCGAAACGAAAGGATCGCCGATTACATAGAATCGAAAGCCGCCGAAGTAGACGTCGTCTGTCAACAGGCAGACCCCATGTAGTGAAATTGAGCGCGTGCGCCGGAAAAAGTCAACATCTCCCAAATTTTCGAGTGCTGAGGACCCGATGACGGTTTGCTCGCCGGCAAAGGATTCTTCGGAATAGAGTCGAACTCTGGAGTCCTTTTGGATCGGTCGAATGCTCGTGCCGGCAACCCAATCGAAGTCCATGCTCACGTTCGAAGCAACCTGAATGCGTCCGGTCCTGCGAGGGGGTACCGTCTTATGCATGAGATGCGCTTGAAAGCGAACCCGCTCGATCACTCGTTGGATATGCTCGAAATGCTTGGCAAAGCGTGTTGTTGCCGCCCACTCCTCAAACATGTCGTGCGAATCGAAAATATGCACGAGTGGCTCGCCGGTGTGAGTGATCTCTCCGGCCAGCACCGGCTCCGTCGCGCGCGCGATAAAGTGCTTCGCGTGCGAAAAGTTGAGCGGGATGCCGGAAAACTCGAATTTTGGCTCAGCATATGTCCCGACGATCGGCGTTGAATGCCAGATCGGAGCAAGGTGCGGGAATAGCAAATCCATCGTGTATCCTTTTATTCAGAGCGCGCCTTACCGACGGGATGCCGGAGGCGCGGCACTGATTTCGGATGCAAAAATATCCTCCACAAGCCAGTACAACACTATCAGCCCTGGATATTTTACTACACAACTAAAGCCATCAGAGAGAAACAAAAATAGCCGTTCTCTCCTTGAGAACGGCTAATCTATCAGTTTAATTAACAAGGCTAAGTTTCAGCCTGCCAACAATTTACTACTTCCAAGGCATGTGCAGCATCGTGGCACAAAGTGGGGCTTTGTGTCAATAATCTTCCTCAGTTTTCAGGCAAATCTCACGCAGGGCGAGCGCCACCTCGCAAGATTTCAGTCAATTTTTCAGAATTATCGAGCGAAATAGCTCGATAAATTCTTAGCTTGCCACGTTCGGATCGATTGTTCCGCCCACGACGCTGGTCGATCCATCCGCGTTCTTGATGACGCTCCACATAACTGTGACCGTTCCGCCAGATGGGTTTGGCACAATTGCATTGACGCCGGCTGGAACCATGGCGCCATAGATCGTCATCGAAGAAACTTGGTCGCCGTTTAGGGTGGTAGCCACGTTCTGTCCGGGCGGTACGTTCACGAAGGATTGAGCGCCTGACGCCATGTTTAGAGTCACATTGACCGGCTGGCTCGTCATGTTCCCTGTGTTAAATGTCGTCACGACAACCGCATAGATCGAAAAGAAGCTGATTACAAGTGCGGCGGCAAGCGTGGAGATCTTCGTAGAACGTGTCATCGTATCGTAGGTAAAAATTGGTTGGAACGCAGGTTGAATAGAACTGATAAAATCTGATAGAATTGAAAAGCAAAGCCTTTCGATATTGAAGCGGATTGCCCCGATACTGCGGGCGGTGAGCCAAGCAGTTGGCCAAAGGGTACTGGCCTAAAACAACAATCCCGCGATGGCAGAAGCGTCTCGTGGGATGCGGGTCGGGGTGATAATGCCCCTCGGCCCAAATTTCGTTAGAAAGTGGCTTGGACAAAAAAGTCGCTTTGTCCGAACATCGCTGAAGACGGCCCCTAAAGGGGCCGGTTTTACTGCCATTTGAGAACGGCATATTAACATTTGCTTCCGAGAAATTGGTATAGACTGTGGAATAGTCGGAGATTTCCACAGTTGAGGCAGTAGATCATCGATCACATGTCGGTGGCTCAAGGGATTCGCTCGGCACCCAATATCCACGCGTTCAAGCTTTTGGGGAAGGTTCACCTGCTTTTTGCGTTGTTCGTACAGCGTGCGCTATTTTCCTGAAATCATCCGTGTCCTGGACCGCTTCCGCGAGAAGCGCGTTGAAACTCTTGATGGCGCTTTTCGGAGGAGAACTGATGACAAGGCATTCCTCCTCTATGATGGAATTCGTACAGGCATTTTTGGTAACGATAGCGTAGCTGCTGGATCACTCTATCAAACTCGGCCTAATGATCCACGCTACACGACGCTCAAAGCTCGCCTGAAGATTCGGCTGCTCAACTCGCTATTTCACCTTAACCTTCGCAAGGCCGGATTTTCGGAGAGTGCACAAGCAGAGTATAGCGCTAAGAAGCGAGCTTTTCTGATCCATACGCTGGTAAGACTTGGTGCGAGGAAGGCCGCAGTAAGCCTTGCAAAAAGAAACCTTGACGAAGCCACCAAATATGAAATTACCGATATTGGATATGAAATGGCATTGCTACTCAGAACGAATGCCGGAATTAATGCCAGGTTAGCCGAATACGAGTCCTATGACCAAATTCTCAAAGGGTTCTTGGCAAATCTAAACGATGAGGCCGTGGCCTGGGAATATTTTGACCGTCAGCAGATCATCCTTGGCCGATATGCAGGGGGGCGGGCAAGATTCGCACCTCAATTCCTTGAATACGCGTTGCACCTGAGGTCGCTCCTCCGTGGGGAGAGCTCATTCACCTTCAGACTTAATTATTATCGCGTACTGGGTAACGCGCTGGGGGCAGCTGGGAAGCACATGGAACGTGTGGCCGAAATGGACGGGGCACTGATGTACCTCAGAAGCATTCCGCACCTCGCGCAACCTGCGCGTCTGGCCGAGTTTAAGCTCCAGCAGGTCGATAGCTTTTTGCGGGTTCGGCGATACGAAGAAGCCGAGAAGGCGGCTGAAGAATGCCTGACGCTCTTTAATGCGGTAACAATCTCCTGGTTTACCCTTCGGGAGCTTCAATTTGTGATTCTCACGAACCGTCTGCGATTCCTGGATGCGCTCGATATTTATCTTGAAGTCACGTCGCACCAGATTTTTCCGAACCTCCCGGAGGCGATGCTCGAGCGATGGAGGATTTACGAGTACTATTTGCACTATGCGTTTGAGAAGACGGGAACACCCGAAGCGGCACGTGAACTTCGCATGCGGTTCAAAGTCGATACGCTGATGCAAATGGTCCCGATGGCGGGCCGCGATAAAGTCGGAATGAACGTTGCACTGCGAATCCTGCAGATCATCTATTTGCTCGAGGGAGCGCGCTTCAAGGACATCTTCGACCGGATGGAATCGCTGAATCTCTATCGGGCGCGGTACCTTGTGGCCAAATCCTCCAAGGCCAGTTCGATCTTTTTGAAGATGCTCCGGATCATGGAAGCGAACTCGTTCGGGTTCGAGCGCTCGCGGCGCCAGGCCGCCCGATACTATCATCAGCTTCAAACTGAGACATTTGAGATTGTCGATTCCGAGATGGAGCTCGAAATCCTTCCGTTCACCTGGCTCTGGGACCGAATCCTCGAACGACTCGAGGCCATCGAGAACAATTACGAATTACGAATGACGAATGACGGATGAGGACGACGAAAATCGCATCTTGATCGGCTCAATCCGATATCCTGGATCCAGCAAAAGCAGCTAATCATTGGTAATTGATATTTGGATCGGGGAACCTCGCATGGCCATTCACCGCTTTAACGACGGCCCCTTCACTAAACCTCTACGCCTATTATCGGGAACATGAAAGCGGAGAAGTACAACATCTACGTCGAAAGCGCGGACGGCACCTCGACGAAGGTGAGGTATGGATTTGGCGCCGCCGGCGAGGAAGTCCAGCGCATCCTCGACGTGCCGGGCACCGTGCGCATTCGCGTCCAGATCGAAGGCGAAAAGCCGGATGTCACCTTTGAAACGACACGAGCCTGGCGATTGCTCGATATTAAGCAACGCATCAAAGCGCTGTCGTTCGAACAGTAGGTCCCCATTTTGAGGAAGCGTGCGTAAGGTGGTCCTACCGCCGCACCACGAAGTTCCTCGCCTGAGTGCCGCGTCCTGAGCTGGCCCGAAGGAAGTACGTCCCCTCCGGCAGCGCAGAGATATCGAGGGTGGATCCTGCGCCGGACACCAGTACGCTGTGCCAGGTCCGGCCAAGCGCATCGCAGATGCTCAGCATGACACTCTCCGCATCAGGATTGGATATCGTGACTCCCAGCTTATCGCTCGCCGGATTGGGCTCCACTTTCACGATTTCGAAAGGCGACTGGCCTGACATCGAGCGAAGCAAAGTCACGTCGCCGCAAAGCGTGCGAAGCGTGAACGCGCTCGTATCCATCTGCGCGAGCGCGATACAATCTGATGGCCGAGCGGGTTGGGCTGAGAATGTGATGCCATCGACTGACAACTGCGTTTGCTGATACTGCGAAAGGAATGCCGAGAAGTGGAGCGTTGCAAGCACAGAGTCCGTTGGCACCGGCGCGATGTGAATTCCCAAGCTCGCAACATGCTGCACAACACTTCCGGCTTGCGTTGTGACGAACGGTTCGT
>JAUZNX010000016.1 GCA_030706745.1 Bacteroidota bacterium | reverse complement strand
GTCCCGTGAGAGGATCATCGTAATCGACTCGCTCGGCACGTCGATCTTGCCTTTCAGTCCTTCATAGTGATAGAGCGACCGGACAGGCGGCGGATCGGCCAGCCCAAACAACCGCTCGATCGATAGCTCCCGATGGATTCGTCGCACGCCCGGAATCATAAGTGCCATAGTAATGCGTCCTTTCTAAATGGGGCACCCAATTTCATGTTTCATACTTCATATTTCATATTTTCCCCGACATGGTGCTCATAATAGCCGGTGCCAATATACGACAAAAATGGCGGGTGGTTTTGAAATCGAGTCCCGAAGGGACGGAGTACTCGCAGCCCAGCATGAAGCGAGGCGCACCTATGGTGCACCGAAGCGGAATGCTGGGATTGGGATCCAACCAAAAATCAAAAGCCCCGGGGGGGCGATGTACATCGCCCTTTCAGGGCTAATAACTATTTTTGCGATTCCGTGACCCAGGGTTCCACTTCGCTCCACCCTGGGCTGCGCGTACGCCGTGCCTTGTATACTGCTCACATTCTGTAGCAGCCTTTGTTACGGTATATAAACCGCAACAGACGGAGTGTAGCAGAAGCGTGGTGAACTTCACCGTTCCTTAGCGGCGATACTGTTAGATGCATTATCGACCCTGTTCCGGAGAGTAGGTCCCACGTTTTTGCACGTGTGCCAGAGGTTGAACGGTATCAGAGGCCGGTCCTGATGGGGCCGAAGCCTGCATTGCACAAGGTGAACCGCCAGCACACCCGCTACACTCTCATCTGTCGTGGTATCACTGAAAGGAACAGACAATGGAACACAAATATCCAATCCTGGGGATCGATGTATCGAAGGCGACGCTGGATGGCTGTCTGCTCGCCGAGCAGGGCCATCGCACGTCGGTGCAAGTCAAGAATACCTCGTCGGGTCTCAGAGCCTTAGCCCTATGGCTTCGTCGCCAGGGTGTGACGGACGTGACCGTGTGCCTGGAAGCGACGAATCTCTATGGTGCGGCGGTGGCGCTCTTTTTCCACGAACGCGAGCAGACGATCGTTCTGGCCAATCCCACGGCCGTCCATGCGTTTATGCGCGCCACGATGCAGCGTGCCAAAACCGATAAGGCCGATGCTGATCTGATCGCCCGGTATGCGGCAGCGATGGCGGAACGGCTACGACCCTGGCATCCGCTGCCCGCGGAGTATGACGAACTACGCGATCTGGTCCGCCACCTGCATGACCTTACGCGGTGCCGGGCCAAAGCCAAAAACCGCATGGAGAAACTCGCGTATCTGACGAGCGCAGCGAAAACACACATCGAGCGTTCGATCCGAGCCGATCTCGCCCATTATGAAAGGGAAATCCGTCTCATCACCAAGGACATCCGCGCCTGCCTGCACGAACATGAGGCCATGCAGAAGCGATACGATCTGATCACCTCTACGCCCGGCATCGGCTTCGTTACGGCCGTGACGTTTATGGCAGAAGTGCCGAATAGCCAACAGTTCACCCATCCAAAGCAGCTTGCGGCCTATGCCGGCATGACGCCACGGGTCAGTCAGTCCGGACAGCGTCAACCCGCCTCGCAACCTATCTCGAAGATGGGAAATAGACGCTTACGCTATGCCTTCTTCATGGCCTCACTCTCCGCGCGTCAATACAATAAGGCCATCACGGTATGTACGAGCAACCATGCCTCGAAAAAGCCCATGGTCTTACAGATGGCCGTCGCTCGAAAACTCATACATCTCCTCTATGCGATGGAAAAGCATCAACGGGCATATGACCCTAAATATCAAAAATCACAACGGAACGGAGGAACGAACTAATACGGTATCTACGGGACTCTGAGTATGAATCAAAACGCAAAACCCCCGGCTCACGCCGGGGGCTACCCGCCACGGCGGGCAGGCACATATGCCGCCCCTATGGGGCTGTCCCCTAACGGGACTGGCTCGGCCCTCCCCCGGCCCCTCCCGCAAGCGGGAGGGGAGAAGATTTTTGTTATTCCCCTCCCGCTTGCGGGAGGGGAGAGAATTTGGAATCAATACACCTCCAGATACCGGTCCAACTCCCATTGGGTGACCGACATGCGGAAGGAGTCCCACTCGGCGGTTTTGGCTTCGACGAGTTTTTCGACGCAATAGCTGCCGAGCGCTTCGCAGATCACCGGGTCTTTCTTCAGTTCTTCGATCGCGTCCATGAGGTTCTTCGCGACGGTGGTGATGCCACGCGCGGCCGCGGTCTCGTCGGTGAACTCGAAGATATTTTCCTCGACCGGCGCGGGCGCCTGCATCTTCTTCTCGATGCCGTCCAAACCGGCCGCGAGCATGACTGCAAACGCGAGATACGGATTCGCGCTCGGATCGGGGCAGCGAAGTTCGGCACGCACGGCTTTCTCGCGTCCCTTGGTGATGCGCGGAATGCGAATGAGTGCCGAGCGATTGCGCTGGCCCCATGCGACATACACCGGCGCCTCATAACCCACGACTAACCGCTTGTACGAATTGACGGTCGGGTTCAGGATCGCGTTCATCGCTTTGATGTGGACGAGCTGTCCGGCGATGTAACTCTTCGCCAGCGATGAGAGCAGATACTCACCGTTCGGATCGTACATCAGGTTCTTCTTGCCATCCGGTGAGAAGAGCGATTGGTGGACGTGCATGCCTGAACCGTTGATGCCGGCAATCGGCTTCGGCATGAACGTGCAGTGCAGGTCGTGATGCATCGCAATGGATTTCAGCGCATACTTCATGATGATGACGATGTCCGCGCAACGCAGAGCGTTATCGTACTTGAAGTCGATCTCATGCTGCCCAATCGCGACTTCATGGTGCAGCGCCTCGACATCGATGCCCATTTCGAAGAGCGCAAAGCTCATCTCCTTGCGGATCTCACTGGCGATGTCGGTCGTCTGATCGAAGTATCCGGCGGTGTCGTGTGGCAGCGGCTGGAGCGAATCGCCGTTCTTCTTAAAGAGGAAGAATTCGAGTTCCGGGCCGGTGTTGAACGTGTAGCCCATGTCGGCAGCGCGCTTGAGCTGGCGCTTCAGGATGCCGCGTGGATCGCCTTCGAACGGCGTGCCGTCCGGCATGTAGACATCGGCAATGATCAGCGCCGTGACCGCGCGCGAGGCGCGTGACCAGGGAATCACAGTGAATGTTTTGAGATCGAGCTTGAGATACATGTCGGACTCCGCGATGCGCGCGAAGCCTTCGACGGACGATCCGTCGAACCACACGTTCGATTCGATGGCATCTTCGAGCTTTGAGACCGGGATGGTCAGTGCCTTCATGACGCCGAGCAAGTCGGTGAACATGACATTGATGAACTCGACTTTCTGATCCTTTGCGTGCGACAAGACTTCGGATTTGGTCATAGCTTCCTAAAGTAACGAGTGATGAGTAACACCTGGATTACGCTGATTTTTGCTGATTAATCATGATGGAGTTCTATTCGAATTGTCATCAGCGAAATCAGCCAAAATCAGCGTAATCCCGGTTCTAATTCTTCTATCGGCAGCGCCATCGTCTCTTTGTAGGTATTGAGCACGACGTTCGTCCGCGTTTGTTTTACACCGGGCCAGGTCTGAATCTGTCCGAGCAGTCGCTCGAGTGTGGACGTGTTCCACGTTCGCGCCTTCACGAGATGCGAGCCATCGCCCGTGATCGCATGGATCTCCATGATCTCCGGATGCGCTTCGGCGGCGCGGAGAAATTCCGGGTAATTGCTCGATTGTTCGACGGTCACCGTGATGAATACAGCGACATCGAGTCCCATCCGTTTCGGGTCGAGCTTTGCAGCAACGCCCTCCAGGATTCCGCGCTCTTCGAGCTTACGCATCCGTTCGCTGACGGCCGGCAGCGATAGCCCAACGCTCTCGGCCAGCTCGTTGCGCTTAGTCCGTCCCTGGACCTGCAACTGGCGGAGCAGGGCGAGATCGATCGCGTCGATTCCGAGCGTTTCCAGCTTCGGAATTCGGGTCCCATTTGGCCGATCTGCAGACTTTGGCTTATCCATGCGTAATTTTGTGG
Organism: Bacteroidota bacterium; assembly: GCA_030706745.1. NCBI lineage: Bacteria > Pseudomonadati > Bacteroidota > Bacteroidota bacterium. The sequence goes on along the minus strand of JAUZNX010000016.1, from coordinate 71,161 downwards.
GTGGATGAGTGATCATCCACGGTGCAAACTTACGAACTTACAAAAGTAAAGTCAAGTGCCAGGTTCGCTTAATTAAATAATTGTGGATAAGTGATTGACCTTCGATCCGATACTGTGACTAAACCGAGCCCTGCCATGCGGAAAGCTATGGCTGAGGCTGAAGTGGGCGACGATGTTTTCTCGGAAGACCCGACGGTCCAGGCGCTGGAGGAAGAGGTGGCGGCGCTGCTCGGCAAAGAAGCCGCACTCTATGTGCCGACCGGCTGCATGGCGAACCAGCTCGCGCTAAACATCCAAACGACCGAAGGCGATGAGGTCATCCTCGAATACGACTCGCACGTTTTCAATTATGAGACGACCGCCGCGAGCTTCCTCTCGCGCGTTCAGCTCCATCCGGTCAAGGCTGCCGATCTTGGCCGGCTTGTCGTGGACGAGGTGAAACCGGCGGTTCGGGAGACTGCATATTACATGCCGGTCACCCGGCTGCTGGCGCTCGAAAATACGCACAATCGCGCGGGCGGAACAGTCTATCCCGTCGAGCAGGTGAAGGCGCTGAGCGGGTTCGCACACGCGAACAACATTCGCATGCATTTGGATGGCGCGCGATTGTGGAATGCCTGCGCATACGCCGGAGTCGAGCCGATCGAGTATGCGAAACATTTCGACACCGTCTCGGTCTGCTTCTCGAAAGGACTCGGCGCGCCGGTGGGTAGTGCCGTCGTCAGTTCAAAAGAGATGATTGCGAAGGCGCGTCGCATGCGCAAGATCTGGGGCGGAGGGATGCGGCAGGCCGGAATCATCGCGGCCGGTGCCCTCTATGCGTTGCGCAACAACCGCTCGCGCATTTCGGAAGATCACGAGAAGGCGCGCCGCTTCGCGGAGATTATTGCGAGTGATGCAAAGAACGTTTACATTGATATGTCCCGCGTACAGACCAATATCATACTTCTTGGTGTGAACGGAAAGGCTGCTGGAGATGCAGAGCTTGCAAAGCTCAGCGAGCGTGGAGTGCGCCTCTCAATGGGTTCGCACGGACTCTTGCGCGCCATCACGCATCTTGATGTCTCACTCGTAGAATGCGAGCAAGCGGCACGCACGATCGTCGAGGTATTAGGCTGATGAATTGGTTTGCTGCGGCCTGGAGAGATGCGGCACGTCACGAACGTGCCGCATTTTCGTTCGTGCTTGCGGCTTCCTTCGTCAGCTTGCTCTTCTCTATTGCGGGCTATCCTGCCGTCGGGCACGATGCCGACGTGCATCTGAACTGGCTCGATCAATTCTCACGGCTGCGCGCGCAGGGGATTGCCTATCCTCGCTGGCTACCGATCTCCAATGGTGGCTTTGGCTCGCCGACATTTTACTTCTATCCGCCGCTGCCGTATTGGATTGCAAGCTTCCTCCGGCTCTTTCTACCGTACGTCCCGACTCCATTCTATAACGTGATGGCGTTGATTGCGACGATGGGATCGCTCGTCACGAGCGCTGCGCTCGCTCGACGATATGCCAATCGTCCACTCATCATCGCGACCGTCGCGCTTACGTATAGCTTCCTCGCGTACCACTTCGCCGACGTCTTTGTCCGCGATGCTCTCGGTGAGCATTGGGCAATGATGTTCCTTCCTCAGGTCTTCATTCGCTTACACGGTCGTCTGCAAACCATTGCACTACTTTCAATCGCCTGGTCCGGTCTGGTGCTAACAAATATTCCCATCACGGTTTTGGCCGGTGCGAGCGTCCTCGTTGCACTCATCGTCGAGCGGAGGAAAGCATCGGTCATCGAGCATGGCGTGGCACTTCTGATCGCGGCCGCAGTGTCGGCGGCCTATCTATTGCCAGCGGCGTTCTTGCGACCGCTTATCCATCCGGAGCATTTGTGGGATGTGAAGATGCAGACGACCGGCTTCGCAGTGCTCGATCTGTTTCGCTTTCATGGGTGGCTTCGGTTTCTCGCGCTGGCCACTCTGGTCGCGGGAGCATTGTATCTCCTCCTGGCATGGCGCGACCGATTACGGCAAGGTGCATGGTGGTGGATTGCACTGATCGCGGTTGTCGTGCAGATTCCAATCTTTACGCCGCTCTGGCATTTGCATGCGGCTTCCATCGTGCAGTTCTCATGGCGATGGAATTCGGTGCTTCTACTCGCACTGGCAATGGCCTTTGCTGTTCGAGCTTCCATCGTGCTTTCCTGGCTGCTCGTCGGACTGGCGATTGTGACGGTGATCGGTGAAGCCCGCCTGGCGACGACATTTATCGTTCATCCGTTGCTGCCGTACGACCGGTATCGCATCGATGCGCCGGAATATCATCCCGTTTGGTGCTCGAACGATCCCGGCGAGATCAAAGCGATCGCAATGTTTCGCATTGGGGATCCTCCGGCGATGCTCCTCGGGTTGACTCCGACAGAGGACAGCATTGTCCGGATTGCCCAGGATGCCGATGCAATGACGTTTCACGTTCATCTTACACAGCCGGCACCCGCGCGCTTTCATCTGTTCTACTGGCCGTATTGGAAGCTGACAATTTGGGACTCCGTTGCAGGCAGAGGGCCTAATGTCGCGAGTCTTCAGCCCGATCCGAACGGTATCGCAACTGCAAGTCTCCCGGCTGGAGATTATCGTCTCGATCTGAGTTTAGTCGAGTCAGAACCTGAAGTAGTAGGAAAGTACATAAGCCTTATTGGCCTCATGGGACTCATCGGGATGATTGGGTTCGCGGCTTATCGCGAAAGAACAATCTGTCTTGACACTATCGAAGTACCGATTGTAAGCCGAGCAACATAATTAGCATTCGGTACTCGGGTGAGACCGAGCGGTAAACTGTGCGCGCCGGCGTCAAGGAATTCTGGTTGCGAGGCGTAAATCAATCGTCCGATCAGATCGAATACTTCTACACGAACGAGGTTTGCGGTCGCGAGAGAAATTGGAATACTGACGGCATCGCTCGCTGGATTCGGAACAGGATCACCTACCGTGAATGATGCAAGCGGAGATTTTGCGACATCGGCGCCGGTGCCGGTCCATGCGATCCGATAGATTACGCCGGCTTGATCGTCCGAGGCATAGAGCGCGCTATCGCCGCCTTCAATGATGCTGACGACGCGGCCCCAGCGAGTCCCGGTTGAGTCTGGTTGGAAGCCATTGACAAAATCGGTCACGCGAGCATTCCGTCCGTCGGAATCGGCCCACATCACCGTGATGCGTGGTGGCGCGGGTGGGTTACGGTCCCATGAACCGTGATAGCATTGGAAAATGGCGTTATGGTAGAGTGCTGGGAATGTCGTCCCGCGATAGAAGTGTAATCCGAGAGGTGCTTCATGCGCAAGGACTTCGGCCACAGGTCCATCGAAGGTCTCGACAATGCTTGTGTCGAGGTTCATCATTAGTGGATTTCTCATGCGGAACCCGTAGCACCAGGGCCATCCATAATTTGCGCCATCACAAACAAGATAGATGGATTCCGATGGATTGTTCGCAGTCATCTCGGTGCCAGAGCCGAAGATGTTATCCATGCCATTATTATCCACCCACAGTGCGCCGGTTCGTGGATCGATGTCCATGCCAACGGCATTCCGGAGGCCGCGAGCAAACGTACGATAGCCAGAGCCATCCAAATTCATTTCAACAATCTGTGCCCGGTGCGCCAGGTCGGTTGTGTCTATATTTCCTTTGGAGCCCACCTGCACGTAAAACCTTTCTTGCAGTGTATCGATGGCAAAATTTCGTGTGTGATGGCCCTTCAGCGCCGGATCGGAGGGAAGGAGAGAGATCGTATCGTTCCGAATAGCAACTCGGCTCGCCGGAGCGGAAATCAGGCGAACAAGCGCCCCATTGTTCGAAACGAATAACTCGCTGTTATCAAAACCGATACCATGTGGATCCACAAGGCCGGAAGCGACGAGAATCGTCGAGTCTGGTTTACCCTGATGCAAATGATCGGGAAGCGCGTAAATACTGCCATTAGAGGATGTCGCATAAATTACTCCGTCCGGCGAGCATGCGAGTCCTCGGCAACCAGAGATCTGCGCAAACACCGTCATCGTAAAACCAAAGGGAATAGAAATCTTGTGGGACACACCATCGACATTGATGATGGTATCGCGCAGGACGGGAGGCGGTGCTTCGAGGGTCCTAGTGGTGTGCGGTTGCTGTTGCATGACCCACGCGGCAAGCCTGCATGGATCAGAGGCTTGCGCTGCTGAGCGCGCGGGCGGGAAGAGGGATACGACGACCAGGACGAATGCGACCCACGACTTGTTCATAGAAGGAAGATCATGGTAGACTGAAATCGGCAGTAGTGACTGCGTTCGGCCGCACATCGACTTCTTTCTGATTCCGAAAGTCGCTGCCCCAGTTGTAATCGCTTACGTGTCCGGTGCGGCCGCGTGGTTGATCGATCGACCAATTATCGCGCCACATCTTTAGCGTGTAATGTCCCGGCGGGACGTTCGAAAGGGTGAAGTGCCCTGTGGAATCGGTTATCGCATAGTATGGATGATCGACCGCCATAATAAAGCCGCGCATCCAGGGATGAACATCACATTTGACGACGTGAAGACCTGACTCGGGAAGCATGATTTCGTGCGGTGGAGCGCCCTCCGGTTGCGCTTCGTTCATCACCGTGATGAGGCCATACCACACGTGAAAATTGTGCAAGACTTTATCGCTGTTGGAGACAATAATGCTCGTGCCGCTCTTGATGATTTGCACGTGCGGGACGAAGTCGCAGCTCTTCTGATCGAGCGTTGCCGTCGGGCTCATTCCAGCGAATGATTTGCCACGTGCAATAGAATCGAGATAGACGATGGCGCCCGAAATCGATTCACCTGGGCCCGGATTGGAGGTGTTGGGATGCGACGTTCCGCAGGCGTCCTGATCCTTCTCGATGATGATGGGATCTGCCGGCGGCTTCGCTCCAGCATACCGGACCGTACCAGAGATACTTCCGCCATCCTTGACATCGATTTCGCGATAATTCGAAGGTGGAGGAGTTCGCCGCCCACATGAGACGAGCAGCAGCAAAACGCAGAACCGGGATATATAAGATGCACTTGAGGTAAGTCCCAAGCATCGACTTGGTTTACATCCAAAAAATCTCATGCATTCCATACATCCCGGTTCTGACAAGTGGGCGCTGAGGGATTCGAACCCCCGACCTTCTCGGTGTAAACGAGACGCTCTAAACCAGCTGAGACTAAGCGCCCTCTCAGTGAGTAGCGAGTAACGAGTAATGCGGGATGAGCGTTCGCAAAATCACAATGGCACGGAGCGGGAAAGCGCTGCTTTTACCGCGAGCGAACGGCCTTCTCCGTGACAGCGTCGGAGACATCGCTGCCGTCGGGGTTCTTACCGTTCAGTGTCAAGCGATAGAGATACGTGCCATTGCCGACTTCATTGCCGACCTCGTCACGTCCATCCCACTCGATCATGTTCATGCCGGCCCGTAACGGACGAATCGGCGTCAGCGTCCGGATCTTCCGGCCAGCCACAGTATAGACGATGACTTTCACATCTGCCGGCGCATTGGAAAGCAGCACGAAGGTAAATGCGGTCTTGTCTTTGAAGGGATTGGGATAATTCATCACGTGATCGAGCCCATTGGTCGCGCTGACGGTGAAGCATTGATGCACCGTATCGACGTTGCCGCTGCCATCCTGAATGGTCGCCGTGACATTCCACTGGCCCGGCTTGAACTGAAAACCCGCACCCGGACTGAGGATCAGTTGAGCTTGCAGCGGACCACTTTGGTAAATCTTGAAATCCGGACGAAAGACTTGCGGCTTTGCGAATGTGACCTCCGGATAATACTCAGTATCCCGCTGGAAGGTCGCTTTGATCGAATTGGTATCCGTCAGCCGAATAAAGTTTGGGCTATACAGGTTGATGATCGTCGTATCGTTGCTCGAGACATAACCACACGGCGGGATGTGATTATTATCGAACAGAATTTCCGCGTGCGGTGCGAGTGAATCGCGCGTCACAGTGAATGCGCCAGAGATCGCGTCGTTAAAGAGCAATTGTTCGTTCTGCGATTCGTGCAAATTCACCGTGGCTACGATGGGCACGAACCCGCGGGTGTTTGTCGTGTTGATGCTGTCAATGAACGGTGCCATAGTGTGACCCTTTAGCTGTGGCACTGTATGCGCAATCGTATCGGTTGCGGCGATGCGGCTCCCGACCAGGATAACCGGGACATTCAATGCGGAGTCACATGTCAGCGTTTGCATCGTGTAGGCTGCGGCGATCGTCCCGCCTTGAGCGATGCTGGATGGCGTGGTCGTCACCGTATCCGCGGTGAATGCAAATTCCGGCGCTGCATCGTATTCGAGTTCGACCGCGTGAAGCTCCGGACTCTGTGCGGAATTACTGCCGCGAGTGAAATCCATCCGCAGGCCTAAGCGATCGTACGTCCTGGGATCGATATGCGATAGATCGAGCTGCGAGCTTTGCGAAGCGCGAAGAGTGTCCACAGCATCCACACCAAGTCCGTCTCGCCGCGAGCCGAGTACTGTCACTAGAATATCGCGTCCGGAAGAGACATTGCCTGTGATACGCATCATGCCGTACTTCCTGGCGACCGCCGTGAATGGCGTCAGCGCCAAACCGGATGTGCCGAACGTCACGATGGTATCAGAGATGTGGACTCCATTCGTATTCGGTTGACCAACCGCCTCCCTCGCCATCCCGGGTAACCAGCCCTTTTTTCCCATGAGAGCGAAACTTCCAAAGTAGGGAACATTGAGACCGTCTTTGGCTCCAATGCTACTCATTGCCTGCAAAACGCTCGGATTGTTATAGGTTATGAAATTGAACGCTGGTTGAAGATTCGTAAGCACAATGACCCAAGTGCTATCCGGCAATGAAGCGATGACAGAATCGAAGGCATTCGCAATTGGGAGTGTATAATTGGAATCCCCATTCCTCGTCCAGTCGACACTGAATTCATACGCGGTGTCGATGCCACCACCATCCTTTGTAAGCCGTGCAATCACATACCCTTGTTTCGCGTAGCTGAACAGGGAGCGATCGTTGACGAATATCTGTGATACGGGATTGAAATATACACCCGAGTCATTGACCCCATGGGAGATAACATCGTAGCGAATGGTATCCTGTATTGGAAGAAACAATCCATGTGCTGGATCGATCGCAAGACCGCTGACGATTGTCGAAGCAAGCTGCTCGGTCGAGGCATAACTAAACTCGGCGCGCGGTGCGCTTGCTGTGCTGAACGATGCCGATTGCCAGGCCGAAGTATCGCCCGTCGAACGGATGATTCGGGTGCGCCACCAGTAGACGGACGATGCCGGCACGGGAAGCCCAGTGAGAGATACATCCAGCGTTCCGAAAAAGCGCGTTCCAGCGGCCGTATCGCGTGTAAGGATCGGGTGCGCGAAAGCTCGGGTCGTATCGAGCTCAAACTGCATGCGTGAAGCGGCCCGTGGCGGAAACAGCACAATGAAGTGGACCTGATTCGCTGAGACGTCGCAGACGGCCCGCGCGCCTTCCCAAGGATAAAAGGGTGTTGCCGAAAGACCGTTGATCAGAATTCGTTGCGAGGCATCATCATCCGTCGTATCCGTTTCAAATGGTCGGAAATGGCGATCGGGATCGACAGAAACCCGGATAATATGTTCGCCGGTCGAGGCGTCGCTAAGATGGAGCTGTGCGAAGACTCGCACAGTGTCGTCCAACCGCGGCAATGTGTCGAAAAAGTCGAGGGGCACGCCGGTCGGCCCGGCATCTTCAATACGCACAACGACGGGAATTTCTGCCGCGTAACCATAATTGTGGACGAGCGCGGATATATTAAGTACGCTATCGCTAACGCTGAATGAAGTCTTTGGCAAGCCATCGGTGGTAGACACCGCAATCTCGGAGGCGTGTACGGCCAATTCGGGTTGCGGACGCAAGGCAAAGCCAACGGCGGCATCACCTAACATGCAATACTGAAAGCGGGAGTTCAAACCAACATCTCCCGCAGCGCCGCTATCAGCCGCATAGAGTTTCGAGGCCGTCAGCATCGAGGCGAGATTCATCCGCATCGGGACACTCGTATCGTGCTCGGCAAGAGGATAATCAATGTCCTCGCGCCAGTGGCGCAACAGCTCGAAGAATTTGTACGAGAGAAGTCCATCAAAATAAATCTCACCGAACCCGGTCGTGCCGTACGCGACGGCGCTCCCGGCATCCGGCTGGAGAACATAGGACTCATTGAGACTCACGAGGTTCGGCTCGCCATACGCGCCGGTGCGGCAGCTTACGGTGAACAGAAACGGATAGATGTTTTTGTTGTGCAGCGTGACGGGATCGGGAAGGATTGGATCGGTCAGGAATGTCGCGCCATGACCGGCAAAATACAGCAGGGAAGTGCCATCTTCGATTGTACGATGGATCACCGCGACCTTCGACGGATCAGAGACGCTCCCAATACCGCCGTTCACTAAATTGGAATCCCGATCGATGCGCTTGTATCGAATATTTGTCGGCGGAAAGGGGAGTGCAAGACCGTTCGGTGGCGGATCGACAAATGAATGGATTTGTTGAACAAACGATCCGAATTCGAATGTATTCGATCCGCCGATGACGAATGTGAACTGTCGATTCCAATCGGCAGGCGAGTTGTCTTCGTAGGCTTGGAGCTTACTCAAGTATGCATCGGCTTGTGTGGTACTCGATACCGGAATGCGGCTGATGACCATACGCGGCTGGATCGCATCGATCCGACCAACATCGGCGAGTGTAAAATAGAAATCGCTGACCGGCCAGCCGTATGTCGGAATAAATGTTCGCTCGACGCTCCTGGAATCATTGGCCTGAAATACATTATTGAGAGTGAGCTTTGGGTCGTATGTGCCCGCGCCGAACAGCGTGACATATCCCACCGGCACCGATTGCTGGCCCTGGTAAAAGTAATAGGCGTAGCTCAGAAACCTGCGGATCGCATCGATCTCACCAGAGCCATACCCAAACGCATTATAGACCTCATCGGTGGTGACGACCATCGAAGCAAGACCCGCTTTCGTGCGCCGGACAGCGAGCATTTGTGCTTGGAGCAAGAACGCAGGATGCGTGATGATGATGTAATCCGCATGGTTCGTAGGCCGCAAAATATTCCATGATCCCGCGCCGGCAGTATGCCACAATTCGATGCGGTCGCAAGAGAGAAAGCTTGACGAGGTTGCGGCAACATAATTGGGTTGCGTGCTGAGAGTCGAATCCACGAACGCTCCGCTCTGTGGCAGGACTCTGGTCCCATCGCTCATATTATATAGATGCGGCTCGTCGGTGGACGTGAGTGCGATCTGATATGTCGGCGATGTCGGTTGAAGCTGAAAGCGCCACTGGCCCGAAGCGAACCCCGTGTCGCGGTTCGGAGCAAGTCCGCCTTCATAATCAATGGTATAATGATCGAAATAATATTCATCGACCTCATCCTGTCCAGCGCTTGTGGTCATCTCGAAAGTGTTCACTCCCAGAGTCAATTGTGACAGCGGGATGGAAAATATGGAAGTGTCCTCGCCGAAATCGGTAATAACCGCGTCGTGAGCGGTCACGCCATTGACACGGGCGATCACCCGATGCTGAACGGTATGATCGTTAGCGGTTGTCATGCCACGAGCAAGAATCTGGAAGGTCGCCCGCTTGCCTTGCATGTCCGCGGGCAATTGAGTAACGATGAACGTATCGACGAGATGCAAATGCGCGCTATCCATGAGCGGGCCATGGATTTCGTACCACTCGAACCGCTCGCCGGGTGTGTAAGTGGTTGGATGGATAAACTGCTCGTCCTGGCCTTGGTGCGAATCGCCGAAATAGTAAAAGTAATCTCGTTCGTGGTGCAGTTTAATCTCGCCCGTGGTGAACGTGGCAGATGCCAACGCGGGATTGGGAGTGCGCCCAACATACCGAAGTGGTTTATCTCCACGACTGGAATTCGTCAGCCAATATGCATTCGTATCGGTCGTGAGATTATAATACTCCGGCTGGCCATCGTTCAGTGGCACGCCGTGCAAATGCTCGCCATAGAATTCGATCGCTGTAATGTTGCCAGCCGCGTCGGTATCAATCCAAATCGGAATTTCCACGCCGCGATTCATGCACCGCAGATTTTGCGGCGTAAATATCTGCTTAAGCTCAAAACCTCCCGTGCGCGTCGCAATCTCACTGGCCGTCAAGCGGTACAGCCCATCATGCGAGACTGAGAGTTTCAAATAGTTTGCGTTTGTGTCGATCCAGCCGAACGATGTAGAGTCCAGAAGGTCGAGGGGTCCCATCCTGCCCGGCGCGGTGCGAGCATTGGCGCGCTGCGGAGCGGCTGCAAGCGCAAACGGCTTGACGTTCGAAGGCCGCAAGGGCACACGAAATTGGGCGAGGTCCCATGAATTCGCAACCAGATGGGAGTTGAGCGCAGCGAACAGAGGATCACTTTGCGCGCTCGAAGGCGGAAGCCCGGCCGGGACGGTGAAGGTCAGGCCAATGCGAAATTTCCCGAGTGCGGTGATCGCGCCGCCTTTTGAACTCAGTAGCGGCACACGCACAGTGATTGTCCGAAGTGACCGGAAGGTTCGTGCACTACCCAGAGATGGCGTGAAACTCCACGATGCACCAGCGGAACGGGGATCATACACCCGGTCTGTTCCTGATGCCCCAGTCTTGCTTGCCGCAGGGGCAAGATGGAGGTTGCCCATCGGCATTGTCGTTAGTTGCTCGAAGACTGGCGTGAAATTGTTCGCGCTTTCTGGGACTGCAACCGTGAGCGCCAATACCGGATATTCGGGTCCAGATTGCACCGCGGCGCTCTCAATAGTGAACCCATTCGGCGCATTAGCCAATGACGGCCAGATGAGTTTATCAAATTGCACGTTGGCCGGGGCATTTTTTACCGGCGCATTCGCGTGCTCGATGATTGGCGGACCCAACGCGATGACCAACGCGATCTGCCCATTCGTTTGCGAGATCTTTGTCGTGTGATCTGTAATGAGATTCGCAGCACGAGAGGGCGGAGTGATTCGCCGGACGATGGGTCTTCCTTGCGAGCCGTGCTTGCCAGCTCGAACGTGACTCGACACGGTATATGGCGTCAGGACTTTTGCAGCCTCGTGAGCAGCGATGTATACAGGCCGAGCCTTCGGAACGACGCGAGATACCTGGGCATGAGCGCCTGATGTTACGCCCAATACGGCGCCGGCAACAAGGACCCTGACTCCACGCAAAAAATCGAGAGATTGCATTGAAAGCCGAACGTACCGAAGCGTCACTATGTCCCGACTTGTGCGCCCATATTGGCGAGGTCACTCATTTTTGACCTACTGCGACATTTTCGCCCGAGCGTCTTCGTAATAACTCTGATGGACCGGGTCCAGAAATCCAAGTTTTTGAAAATAAGCGGTCAAATTATCGGGAAAGAGCCGTGCAAGATCGGCCAACTCCTGATTCTTTGCCTCGAAGAACGCCCGCAAAAACACACTGCGACCGGCATCCGAGGAGATGCGCCGAAGCGAAACGAGTGAATCGATCACGGTCCCGATAGTGATGCGCGCTTCGTCCGGTTTGGTTACCAGCAGATCGAGTCCATTATAGTGATACTGAAAAATGAGATCGCGAAACGCCCGGTTGTTGCCGTTCAGGGCGTCATCGATGTATCCCAATCGGGAATAGGTCCCGATGCTGGTCACACTCTGTTCCCAACCGGGTCCCTTCGCGGCGTTCGCAACAATCGCGACTTGCTGGGCTTGCTGGAAGTAGGGCGTACCTGATTGAAGCTTGTATGAATCGAAATCCAACCCAAGCACGATGTAAACGTAAAAGTCAATAACGCTTTCGAGTGACCGGAAGCTATTGCCGTGCTGAAGTTCCTGACCGCGGTAATACGAGAACTGGCAGTTCGGGTCGAAGAACCGCGCCATTGTGGTCACCTGATCGCTTTTATAGAGCGGCCGACTACTCGTCACGAAAAGTTGTGCGGTGTAGTCGCTACCGTTCGAGCTGACAATATTAAACTGGAACGTGCAGTGGATTCGCTCGCCAGAAAAATTCGTGGTCCACTCGTAATTATTGATGTAGCCTTCGAGATCGTGTTTAAACGCATCGAAGGCAATCCGATCTTGCGCCGAAAGGGCGCTCAGGTTGAGATTGACCTGGGCGTCCAATTCATCCGCACGAAGAGTTGCGCTACTGAGGATGCCCAAAAAAAACGCAAGAAGGCTGGCAAGAATGTGTCGGAGCGTGATCGCTTTCATCAAGGACGACCAACCGATGGGATTTCTGCTTAGTTCGGCGGTGTCCGCAGGTTGAGAAGGGTACAGTGGAGGTGCCATTCTGGCTATATCAGACTCGCCCCGGCAATCAGCTCCCCGCCGCTTGCCGTTGTCCGGGCATACTCGAAGCCCTTGGCAATTGCGAACGCGCCGGACTCGCCGCGCTTGTTGAGCGCGAGGAATGCGACCTGGAATTCCCGGTAGTCATGCTGTCTGTTCGCAATGCGCTCGACGGCTTCCCGGCATGCGTCCGTGGGTGATGCGCCCCGGCGCATCAACTCGACCACCGTGTGCGAGCCAGCAATCTTCATCACGGCTTCGCCCTTGCCTGTGGAGCACGCGCCGCCGACTTCGTTATCGACGAACAACCCTGCGCCGACGATCGGCGAATCGCCCACACGGCCATGATACTTCCACGCCAGACCGCTCGTGGTGCATGCACCGGAGAGATTTCCTGCCGTGTCCAGCGCCAGTATGCCGATCGTATCATGCCATTCCTTTGGTTTGTAGCTATGTTCGACCTTCCACTTTTCCCATGCCTTGCGCGACTCTTCCGTCAGCAGATTCTCTTTCGGAAATCCTTCTGCCATGGCAAAATCGCGCGCGCCGGGTCCCACGAGCATGACGTGCGGAGTCTTTTCCATGACTCTTCGCGCGACGGAAACGGCGTGAATGATATCTTCGAGCGCGCCAACCGATCCGGCGTTGCCATTCTCATCCATAATACACGCATCGAGTGTGACAATGCCGTCGCGGTCGGGATAGCCGCCGAGTCCAACACTTTGAATTTTGGGATCGGCTTCCGGCACGCGAGCGCCCGCTTCGACGGCATCGAGCGCGCGGCCCTCCTTGCCAAGGATCTCCCACGCCGCTTTGTTTGCAGTCAGACCAAAGTTCCAGGTCGAGACGACGACGGGCTTTTGGATATCTGCCGTGCGCGCAACCCGAGGCAACACCGCCGCTGCCGCGCCGATCGGGATGGCACTCAGGAGTTCACGCCGAGTCAGAGTGTGCATTGAATTTCAAACAGGAGAGCAGTATGGAAAATCCCATTTGGATCCCTGGTTTCAGGATCGCACAAGGAATGCTCTCAGTCCAAAAACGATTGGGAAGCAGCTTGTATTCTTCAGATCGTTTATGATTCGCAGTAAATTCCTGTCTCTTACCCTAACGGTAGTGCTTCTGGTCTTCGTAGCGAGCTCGCGCGCACAAATGACGGGCTTTAGCGCGGCAAGTCAGCGCACCGAACTTTCTCTTGAGAAGAAGCTTGTAGGCGCGATCGTGCCCGATACGCTGCGCGCGATCGTGACAGCGATCAGCAAAGAGGTACATGTGGCCGGGACACCGGCGCAAGCTCGCACACGAGATTACGTGATTGGCCGATGGAAGCGAGCAGGACTTTCCGCTCAGGTTTATCCGTATGAGGTCTCTATTCCTCTTGCGAAACGCTCATCGCTCGAACTGCTGAGCCCTGTGAAGAAAGTCTTCACCCTAAAGGAAGACAAGATGCCATCGGAATCGAACTCGAACGAGTACCCGTGGGTCAACGGATACTCTGCGTCCGGCACGGTGAGCGGCGATCTGGTCTACGTAAACTATGGCCTTCCCCAGGACTACCGCGAGCTTGACAGTCTGGGTATCAGCGTTAAAGGGACTATTGTTATTGCGCGATATGGCAGATGCTATCGTGGCATCAAGGCGCGCGTTGCCGAAGACGCAGGTGTAGCGGGACTGATTATTTTTTCCGACCCATCCGGCGATGGCTACGATGCGGGGGATGTTTTTCCAGTTGGCCCGATGCGGCCGAGTGGCGGCGTGCAGCGCGGCAGCATCTATAACGGTCACGGCGATCCGACCACGCCGGGCTATGCCTCCGTGCCAGGTGCTCGTCGCGCCGAACCGGACTCAATGTACCCCACGCCAACGATCCCGGTGATTCCGATATCGTACGGTGTCGCCTCCCAAATTCTCAGCAAGATGCACGGTCGTGACATTCCGAATTCCAACTGGCAGGGAGGGCTTGGATTCCGCTATCACATTAGTGGCGGGCCATCGGAGAAAGCAAGAGTCCGGGTGAAACTGACTGTCGAAACGGATCCGGGACTCAAGCCGATCTGGAATACGGTCGCGCGAGTCGAGGGTTCGACATGGCCGGATGAGTGGATTATTATCGGCGGTCATCGCGACGCATGGGGCTACGGGGCGGAGGACAATGCCGCCGGATGTGCGAGCGTGGTTGCGGCTGCCGAAGCATTCGGCAAACTTGCAAGCGAAGGGATTCGACCAAAACGCTCCGTGCTGTTCGTAACGTGGGACGCCGAAGAGTGGGGTCTGCTCGGATCGACAGAGTGGGTCGAACAATTGGAGAAAGAACTCGGCGCAAACGCGATTGCGTATATCAATCAGGATGAATGTGCGACTGGCTCCGCCTTCTCCGCCGGTGCGGACCCAACGCTTCGCTCACTCGTCTATGAAGTGAGCCAATCGCTACTCGATGCGAGCGGGCATTCGGTTTATTCTGAGTGGAGCAAGAACGCTGGTGTGAACGCGGACGGTGAAGACAAGCGTCCCGCGATCGGACTACTCGGCGGCGGCAGCGATTTCTCGGCATTCTACAATCACCTTGGGATTCCATCGCTCGAGCATGGCTTCGGCGGACCCTTCGGGCAGTATCATTCCAATCATGACAACATCGGGTGGACGCTACATCAAGGTGATTCGACCTTTCAGTACCACGCATTGACGTCGCAGTTCGCAGCGGTCGAAGCCATGCGGCTTGCGAACGCAGAGATCCTTCCGTTCGATTTTGCCGAGCTGGCTCACTGGCTCTCCAGTGCCGTGCAAAAAGCCAAGAGAACTGCATTTAGGGACACTCACGATTCGTCGGGATTCGGACGGCTCGAAAACGCCATCGGCGCATTCACCGCTGCCAGTAAAGACTTTGCTGAAGCTCGCGATAAGAATGGACTCTCGGAGGGTTCTCCGTTGCGCACGTCACTGCTTGGAGGCTCTGCGACTCAGGACTCCCTCAATCGTGAGATTCGAAACGTCGGTTACGCCTTCGTAGCACCCGATGGGTTGTTCTTCGATACATGGGAGCGGAACATGCTCGTTCTCTCGGATCCTGACAACGGCTACTCGGATGTCGAGCTTCCGGCAATTGATATCGCCGTGCGCCGCAAGAATCACGAACAGAAATCGCTCGCGATCGAAGCATTGACGCGCGCTACGATGCAAGCGACCGATCGGCTTCGGAAGATCGTCCGAATGCTTGATACGTTGTGACCCGGCGTGATCGCTTCCTCAGCCGATGGGGCATTCGCTCAGTTGATCGCAACCGGCACCATTTGCACTTCATCATCGCTCGCGACTCGAAGCAAGTAACTGCCCGCAGGCGTTCCGGCTGGGAATTGAAAGATTAAGCTCCCGTCTTCTCTCGTCTCCCCAAACTGCTCCTTGATCGTTCTCGCGAGTTGGTCGAACAATGTGATATTGACGCGGCCAGCTTTGGCGCTGTTGAGTACGACGGTCAATGGTCCGCTCGTGGGATTCGGATAGACGCGCACGAAGTCCACCGTGTTGGTCCTATCAGGATGTGTTACCGTCAGCGGCGGAATCACGGATGAGGTACCAAGGTTCGCAATAAAGGGTCGCGTACTCGAGTCAAGCGACGTGGGACCAAGCGGGATAAGCCCGAAGGCCATGTCGATGCACGAGTACTGTATCGCGTTACGGTCGGTGTAGATAGCGCCGGCAGTCCAGACGGCGCCGTCGTTACCAGCTGCAATCGCGTAAACGTCGCACGAGTAGTTGCTCGCGAGCTGCTTCGTCCAGATCCACTGTCCATTGGCATCGAGCTTCGAGACGTGATTGGTGCCGTGTGAGCGTTCGAGCGGGCTCTGGCCGGTGGTACTATCAAGACCAATGACATAGGTAAGACCATCGGGCGTTGTCGATGTCCGGCAAGGTAAGGGCGGCGCTCCAAATCTCGAGTTCACCCGCTGGTTGCCGATCATCCTGGCCCATTGCCATCCGTCAGAATTGTGTTTAGCTAGGAAGCGGCGGCTGCTGTTGCCCTTCAGCTTCGTTGATCCGAGTGCTGCGGAGTCGGCGATCATCACCTGCACATACGCATTGCCATTGCCATCGACATTGATCGAGCTAACGAAATCGGTGTATGATTTGCCGGTGCGGGTCGAGTCGAGCATTTGTCCGCTGTTATCCAACGTGACGAGGAAAAGTCCAGAATCGCTCGCGCCACCGCCGACGATATAGTGGTTATCCGGTGTGACCGCGACGGCATACGCCGCTGATGCGTACGGAGCGATCGGTGCGATGCGATTCGCCCATTTCGCAACACCGTCAGCTCCGATCAGCGCAACAAACGAGCGAGGATAGAAGGGAAGGCCGGGCAGCGTGATGCCCTTGATCGACATGGAACCAACGGAGGTGCCAACGAGCACCACGTCATTGTTCGAATCCGCGGCGATCTGATAGATCCTCGTTGAAGTGGCCGGTGGTGTCACAGTATCGAGCCATGCAATGGTGCCATCGGGATTACACTTCATGAGAAATGTCTGCTTAACACTATATCTGTCTCGAAGCGTCGTTCCTCCGGCGCTCAG
The DNA here is from genome assembly GCA_030706745.1 of Bacteroidota bacterium. NCBI lineage: Bacteria > Pseudomonadati > Bacteroidota > Bacteroidota bacterium. The sequence continues at coordinate 54,280 of JAUZNX010000016.1, read as the reverse complement.
TGTCGACGTGAAGTAGCCGCTGACATAGATTGCTCCGGCACGCGAGACGCTCAGCGAGAGAGGATACGAAGTATCCGCGACGCCGCCGCCCTGAAGTTGCAGAGCCCACGCGATGTTGCCGGTGCCATCGTACTTCGCCAAAAAGTAATCGACGCCCGTTCGAGGTGTGCCTTGCCGGTGGTCAAAGGAATAATTGCCGAGCTGCAGCGCGCCAGCGAAATGACCGAGCACAATTGCGTTGCCGCTCTGGTCGATGACGACGGCATCGCTCGCAGCATCGCCAAGCGCATGGCCCTGCGCGGCCCACGAGAATGTTGGCACGACATCGAAGATTTTCGAGTGAATGTCCGAGAGCGGGCGACGGAACACGCCGCCACTATCCGTGCCAATCAGCACTTCGTCGCCGAGGCGATGGAAACAGAGCACCCGATAGCCAAGGTAGGAGCCATAACGCGTCAGGCCATCGTCGATCGGATGCCACGTTTCGCCTAAGTTATCGGAGATGTTGAGGGCCGTCGAGCCGTCGAAGAGGAGATTATCGAAATACGCGAGTGCTTTGGAGTCCAAGGCATTCAACGGCCATCGCTGCGTGTAGCCGCCGAATCCAACGTTCGCCGAGAACCACTCATGGCTGTTGTCGAGCGCCATTGCGCCACCTTGCTCGAACCAACGCTGGCCGATATTGAGATTATATCCGTCGGCTGTCTTGCACTGGTCTTGCGTCCATGTATTGCCAAGATCGTCAGAGTGTGCGGTGCCGTTCGCATAGAGTCTGTTGCCGATGGCGCGCACATACCCGTAGGTAGCCGGAGTTATGACTGTATCCCACACCTCACCAAAGTTAGTTGACTTAAAGATGATGTTGTTTGTATATCCGCCCGCTGCAAACAGCGTGGTATCGATGAGCGCCAGTTGATTGGCACTGTAGGAAGACCGCCAGTTTGCAGGAAGACCTTCGTTCCATGAGCGGCCGTTGTTGACCGACCAGTACGCACCATTGTCTGCGCCGATCACAAGATCAGTGTCCGTTGTCCATCCGGGCGCGCTGGCGCTGAGCCGTGAAATGCCCAACGTGCCGCCATAGCCGAGGCGACCGAATCGCTGGTTTTTGGAGATATCGTAAACGCCGGTTATGCCATAGAGGCTTCCATCGCGACAAGGCGCGATAATATCGGTCGCAGCATCGAATGTCACCTCTTCAGGCGTTCCATTACTGCGAATCTTGAAGACTGCTGCAAGGTGGCGTGTGTATTTATTGAAGAGTGTGTCCTTTCCGAATACCAATGGAGTTCCAAAATTGCAGGTGCCGTACAGGTTTCCGGTTGGGTCCGAAGAAATTGCGTCGGAGCTCGGCCTCGGCCCCGTTTTGACCCAACGGAATCCGCCGCTCGAATCCATCGCAGCATACACGCCCCCGCCATCGCCCGCCCAGTATTGCGTGTCATTGATCGTCACGTCGTCTCGGTCCGGAGCGTATAAGAATGTGGGATTGCCGAGCTTGTCGCAGGTAATGCTCGTGATCGAACCGTCGTGATATGCCGAGCCTGCGCCGTGATCGATGATCGTCACAACCCAGTCACCGGAGCCGTTAGTATTATATCGGGCGATAAACGAAAGATAGTCGCCGGCAATCATGTGATCGGCAACGAACTCGGTGTCGTTCGTCGAGCCAACGACGTAGCAGTTGCCCGGCGGATCGACACAAAGCCCGTACGCTTCGCCGCGGTTAGTCTGATACTGCGCAAAATGATTCTTTGATGACGATTGCTTGAGCCACTTCATCGAGCCGGTTGGTGACATCTTACCCACGAATAAGGCCGCCCAATCCCGGCGATTATATACATTGAATGGGCCACCCATATCCAAATGACCCATCATCGTACCGGTGAAGTACACGTTGCCGGCCGCGTCTGCGGCGATCCCATAGGCGTCAGCGATGGTATCGACGGTCGCCATCTTCGCCCATCGGAAGCTTCCAGCGGGATCGTAGCTCGCGACGAAGAATGTCCGCCCGGTGGTATTCGTCGAAATCTGCGTTGTGCCAAAATCCACAGTGCGTATCTGATGGAATATCCACGGATCGGCCGCGCCAAGAATAAATGAATTACCGGAGCTATCGCACGCGACGGCAGTCACGGTGATACCATAGTTCGGGGTTAATGCGGTCTGTTTCCACAGGATCTTTCCATTCGAGTCAACCTTCATTACCAGCATGCCGGCTGGTGAGATATTGAGGCTATCCTCTTCGTCGAAGATGCATTTACCTTCGACCATCGTCGCGACAATGGCGTTGCCGTGCGGATCGGTCGCTATTGCGCCACGATCGATACTATCGGTCGGGGAGAAGAGCTGATCGACCCACTGCCACTTCGGAGTTGACATGTAATAGCGATGCTGCATGACCAGAAAGTCCTTCACGTGTGCCATCGGAGGCTTCGTCCAACGGTCCACATAATTTGTCTGGCCACGCCAGGTATGACCTTGATCGGTGGAGCGATAAACCCCTTGGTCCGTCCCCGCGAACAGCAACGAGTCCTTCTCGAAGAAGGAATAGACCGAGCGTTGCTGCATAGACCATTGGGGAGAAACCCCGTCGCTCGATGGCTGCCACTGCGCAAGGACAATGGCACTGAATGCAACAAGTAGAATAGGAACTGTGAACAACAACTTCATACCACAATTAACATGCAAGTAGTCAATTTGTGTTCTACGGAATATTCGAGATTGTCATTTCATGATTCTGTACAGAACTCGAACCAGCAAAGACGACAAAGAATAGGGCTGGCGTTCTTCTGCCGTTGAACTCAGGAACATGATAGATTCGTCAAGCACAACACTTGCTTGACTAAGACGAATGGATTTACCAAGACTGAGACCGAGCTACCCAAAGCCCACGATCGAACGATCGAGCAAGCTTTCCTGACAGTGCGGCGATCGATCCCCTTTTTGTGGAAATTCATTCGAGCTTCCGCTGGAGCGCGCTTGCATGGGGACACCCATCAGCGCGTCTTCTCCGCTGCAATCGCGTTGAACTGGCAAGTCTGGTTGAGCGATTTGATTGGCAGTGCTGGACGTGTAGTATCTTTGTAAAGAAGATAAGCGGTCCGAAACGGGTCCTTCCGAAATCTCCGCACCCGTTCCTTCGGTTTAACATTATTCAGGCGATGATTGGAATGTTGGTTCAAGTCCAATTAGCGGCATCACGATGGAGCGGCCACCCTTGGTGGTTCGTGCTGCTCGCCTTCGTAGTATTCTCGCTCGATACCAGCCAAACCTCCGCTCAGGAGAACACTCGGTCATTTCGGCATCTCGGGACTGCGGACGGACTCTCGGAAGGACGCATCACATGCATGCTTCAGGATAGCAAGGGCTTCATCTGGATCGGGACCTTCCATGGGCTCAATAAGTACGATGGCTATTCCTTCAAGCAGTACTATGCGCTTCCGCATCATCCGGAAGGGCTCCAAAGCAATGTGATCACCGCGTTGTGTGAGGATAGCTCCCATACCATTTGGGTCGGGACACGCGACGGTGGTCTCTACTCGCTCGACCGGCGAACCGATCGCGTTCAACGTTATACTCATAACTCCAACAACCAGAACTCACTTAGTTCGAACGACATTTCCGCGATCCTTTGTGACTCCAAACGCCGCCTCTGGGTAGCAACATATGGCGATGGACTGTATTACTTCGATCGGACGAGCGGCTCGTTCACAAGATATCCGTACCTTCCTGCGATGGTCCTGATGTCGCATGCAGCCGATCCCCGAGATGTGAGAATTTTCGAAACCGATAGCGGGAACATCCTCATCAACAGACCAGGCGTGCTGATGGAGTTCAATACGAAGACCGAGTTGTCACGGCTTGTCAGCGACGCTAGTGCCACGGTGTGGCCTTTACGCAAGGGTGAAGGCTATCTCTTTCTCGAGCGCGGAGCACACGAGCGATTGATTCTTCATGCGTCCCGCAGCCTCATAGAATTTCGGTTGACAGCTGGCTGGGGAATGTCCAACCAAAATCCAACCTTCATACTCCCCGATGAATTTGAAAGCAACGGGACCACAAACCGAACGTCCTATATCTTGGGGACATCGAGAGGGTTGTATATCTTCGACGTGGCGAACCATTCCATCGAGCCGTTCCAAACGGGATTGTTGGAGCCAGTCAACTCATACGACAATGTGTTTACGTGCGGACTGTGGGACCGCCAGGGGCGCTTGTGGATTGGCAGCTTTAATGGCCTTTACGCGCTGAACAAGGATGCGCTCGTGTTCAAGAAGCACCGCTTGCAAAGCGGGATGAACCAGGGTAGGACGATGCGTGCTTCGGTTGCTCCACAGACCATCCGGTCACTTTATGTCGATCATCAAGGCTCGCTCTTTGCAGGCACGCTGTCCGGCCAACTCTTCGCATGGTCCGCGCGAGATCATGAGTTCCATCTTGAGGGGAGACCCTCAGTCTTTCAGGGTCCGAATCCTATCAACTGTATCGTTCAGGACTTCGCGAGAAACACATGGTTTGGAGTGACGGCAGGACCGTTCTTTGTTCGAGCCGCAGGCCACCATGCACTCTTCTCACTGACGGATCACAGGACGCCACGGAATTTGCAGATCTCATCGTCATTTCATCCGCGGAGCGGGCGGGGGGTACTTCCACCTGCAACCTGTGGCTATGTCGTCTATTGCGATCGAAAGGGACAGCTTTGGTTTGGAAGCGGGGTGCCCATGGACAAGAATGCTGCAACGCTGCACAGCTATGACCCTAGGAGTGGAGCATGGGTATCGTATTCATACCCCGGTTCGGAGGTCGGCCACAACGGCTTGCACGGTGTCTACGCGATTCTGGAGGACCATCTGAACGATCTTTGGATTGGGACCGCGGAAGGGCTCTTCCGGCTCGATCGAACGACGAGAAGATTCACCTCTTTCACCTATGATCCAGCCGACGAATACAGTCTGAATTCCAATTCCTGTTCGACGCTGTTTGAAGATTCGCGCGGGCGATTGTGGATTGGATCCTGGGGTGGGGGGCTGGATCTCTTCGACCGTGAGAGCGGCCGCTTTCGGCACTTCACGGAAAAGGACGGTCTGTCCAGCAACATCATATACTCCATGCTCGAAGACAAGGCTGGAACCCTGTGGATCGCAACTGGCCGAGGGATAAGCCATTTCAATCCCGATCTTCGTACGTTCAGCAATTATGATATCGATGACGGATTGCTGGACAATGAATACCAGCCGAGCGCCGCGGCGATGTTGCCGACAGGCGAAATGTTCTTTGGAGGTAATCATGGTGTTACGAGTTTCTTCCCAGAGCGGCTGGCGCATAAGGCTCCAAAAGCACCCCTGGCAATCACGTCATTCAACGCCGCGTACTCGCCAGTTGCGAGTGAATTGGTGGATGGCGATACCATTACACTTGCGTACGACCAGAATGATCTCTCGTTCGAATTTGCCTCTCTCGATTTTGCGAGCGCCGCCAAGGAACGCTATGCCTACATGATGGACGGGGTCGATCACGATTGGGTCCAGTGCGGCAGTCGCAATAGCGGATCGTACAATAATTTGCCGCCGGGCCACTATCTCCTACGAATCAACAGTGCTAATGCGCAGGGATTCTGGGATGCCCGGGGAATCGGCATCAATGTGTTCATTGCCACCCCGTATTGGGAATCGTGGTGGTTCGAACTGCTCGTGGGGTTTACTTCCATTGCTTTGGTACTCGCCTGGGTCCAGCGGCACCGCACGCTCGAACGCGCAAATCAACACATGATCGATCGTGCCCTGGAACAAGAGCGCGTCAACATCGCCGGCGAGTTGCATGATGGCCCCCTTCAGGATCTTTATGCGACCAGGTTTCTACTCGAGGGTGTGGCAGCGAACGAATCGGATGAGATTAGACACGAGACGCTTGGCACACTGCTAAAGAAAGTGCGTGGAGAATTGCGGGCTGTTACGGGTGAGCTGCAACTTCCACGATTCGAGCAAGGGCTTGTGCAAGAGCTGGCGCAGTTCATCGAGAGCTTTGAAGAACAGAATCCACATCTTAAGATCGCCACCGAGATGCGTCCGGAGCCGAACCAACTGCCCCTGATCGCGCAGCAAAACCTCTTCCGTATATTCCGCACCGCGCTGGCGAATGTCAAGAAGCATGCGGAAGCTTCGGAGGTCCGCGTGCGATTCGCGGGGGAAGGCACCGGGTGCACGCTGGAAATCATCGATGACGGTCGAGGATTCGATGTTTCTTCCACGTTCAAGGCGATTGGATCGGGCAAGCGATATGGGCTCATCCTGATGCAAGCGTATGCGAATGAGATAAGAGCCAGACTTCAAATCACCTCCACGCGCGGCAAGGGGACGCGAATTTGTGTTACTTATTTGAGGCGTAAACCGTTTTGGAACCGTTATGTTTTGAATCGAAAGGCCTGAGTCCGGCCTGAATGTTCCCCCACAAACAACCCTGAGTTATGGTCCGAGTCCTCATCGTGGATGACCACGAAATGGTACGCAAAGGAATTAAGTCATGGCTCGATGCCGAGCCGGACATCGAAGTTGTGGCCGAGGCCAATCGTGGCCTCGATGTTTTTGCGAGCATCCGGTCGTTCACTCCCGATGTCATCGTACTCGATCTACACCTGCCGGATAAACACGGACTCGATGTGATCCGCGAACTCCGCGCGATTGGCGACACGACGCCGATCCTTGTCATGACTGGCTACCAAAAGCAGCGCGCCCGTGCCGTGCTCGAGGCTGGCGCCAATGGATTCCTGATCAAAGAAGAGAAACGCGAGCGCATCATTGAGGCCGTCCGATGGGCCGCGCTACGGGAGGAGGGGGCGTGGATTAGCCCGACCACAGCTGCGGAATTGGTCCAGACTGACTCCGCCATCGAGCAGGCACATCTCACAAACATGGAATTGAAGGTGCTCGGCCTCATCGAGCAAAGCAACGCCGTGATCGCCGAGAAGCTGTTCCTCAATGAGGGGACCGTGAAGAACCACGTCTCGAATATCTACAGCAAACTCGGAGCGACATCTCGCACGGAAGCAGCATCCTGGGCTCGCAAACAAGGCATCCTCGAAACCAAGTCGTAGGCAATTCAGCGCATTTTTGTTCTTGCACCAACCGTGATTTCAGTCACGGTTTTTTTATGACCGAAAGCGATAGAAGCATGACCGAAGACACTGTCTTTTCACGACCGATCTGGTGTTGGATACACGGTCACGACAACTCCTTACAAAGGCTATTCCCTCTACGGAATTACCTGCACTTCTCGAATGGAACACTTCGATGAAGATGGGACCATTCGAATGCTTGCGTTCTATATGCGAACCGGCAAAGAGTATTTGGGACAGTATTTGGAGATCTCGAATGTTAGGATAATCTTGGTGCTCTCCTACCGAGTGTCGGGTGGATGCATCAAAATCGCTTGCTTGCATTTCCAACTCTTAGGAACGCCTTCGTGGCGTTCTCAGGCTCACGCTGGCAAGCGGGGTTGTGGGACATTCAATTCAGCGCATCTCAGCCAGGCTCGTTGAGCCACTCGCTCGTTGAAAAATGCTTGTGCCCGAGGCCGGACTCGAACCGGCACATTATCGCTAACGGCAGATTTTGAGTCTGCTGCGTCTACCAATTTCGCCACTCGGGCCAGATACTTGAACCAGGATTACACGAATGATGCGGATTACCGGATTGATTCTAACTTTCTGGAATCCGCATGTGAACGCGTAAACAATTCAAATCCGAAAAATCGTCCGCGAAATCCGACCTAATCTGCGAAATCCAGATTCTTTCTACCTTCCGATTTCTTTAACCTTAAAATTCAGCACTCCGGCCGGTACCTTGACCTGAATGCCATCGCCGACGCGCTTGCCCATGAGGGCCTTGCCGATTGGAGAGCTCATGGAGATCCGGCCATTGTCAAAATCGGCTTCCTCCTGGGAGACGATCTGATAATCACTTTCTTTGCCAGTCTTCTCATTAATGACCGTGACGCGCGTCATAATGCCAACTTTGTCGATGGAGATATTGCTCTCATCAATGATCGTGGAGCGGCCAAGGATTTCCTCCATTTTTCGAATGCGGAGTTCGAGCAGGCCTTGTTCTTCCCGCGCCGCATCGTACTCGGCATTCTCCGAGAGATCGCCGTGCGAACGGGCCTCGGCAATGCGCGCCGCGATATCGCGACGTCCATAGACCTTCAGCTTGCGCACCTCCTCCTCGATTTCGGCGAGGCGCTGCCGCGTAACGTAAATCTTGCCTTGTTCCATAAATGGGAAAATGAACCGGAGCCTAAGTGACAAAGTGCTGAGCATGGGAATGCGATCTGCCCCATGCTCAGCACATCTGATGCAACCACGGTTGCCTCAGAGTTCTTAGCATTTCGCAGCCCAAATCTGTTCCCGGAGCTTTAGGGTTGCTCTGGCTCGTGAGCCGGGGCGGTGCCGTTCGTGGGCAGCAGTCCGCTTTGCGTGAGCATGTGTCCCAATTTCACGCGCTTCGTTTCGAGGTAGTGTGCATTCCGTAAGTTCGCGGGGATTTCGATGGGGACGCGTTCGACGATTTCGAGGCCGTAACTGGATAAGCCGACGACTTTCTTGGGATTATTCGTCATGAGGCGCATCTTCTTGACACCGAGGTTTGCGAGGATCTGCGCGCCCAGACCATAATCCCGCAAGTCGGCCTTGAAGCCAAGCGCCTCGTTCGCTTCGACTGTATCCTTACCTTCCTCCTGCAATTTGTATGCACGGAGTTTGTTGACGAGTCCAATTCCACGACCTTCCTGACGCATATATACGACAATTCCACGGCCGGCCGCTTCGACCATCATCATTGCTGCATGCAGTTGGTCCTGACAATCGCAACGGAGCGAGCCCAGCGTATCGCCGGTAAAACATTCGGAGTGAACTCGTACAAGTACAGGATCGCCATTGCCGACATCGCCCTTGGTCAGTGCAATGTGCTCTTTGCGGTCGACCTTGTTCTCGTAGAGATGCAATCGAAACTCGCCATACTCAGTCGGCAGCGCGACCTCGACGACTTTTTCCATCAAATGCTCACGGTGCATCCGATAGCTAATCAGGTCTTGAACGCTAATGATCTTCAGCTTGAACTCATCCGCAATCTTCTGCAGATCGGGAAGGCGTGCCATCGAGCCATCGTCATTTATGAGTTCGCACAGGACCGCGATGGGTTGGAATCCCGCCATCCGCGCAAGATCGACGGCAGCTTCAGTATGACCGGCGCGGCGAAGCACTCCTTCATCGACCGCGCGCAGTGGAAAGATATGCCCTGGGCGGGCGAAGTCGCGGCCTTTTGATTTCGGATCGGCGAGTGCGAGAATCGTTTTGGCGCGATCCTCGGCAGAAACACCGGTCGATGTCCCTTGTAAGTAATCGACGCTGACGGTAAACGGCGTACCATGTCGCGCTGTGTTGATCTCGACCATCATCGGCAGATCGAGTTCTGCCGCGCGTGCTTCGGTCAGCGGCGCGCAGATAATCCCGCTGGTCCGGCGCAACATGAACGCGATCATCTCCGGCGTTACGGTCTCGGCGGCAGCAATAAAATCGCCTTCGTTCTCGCGGTCTTCATCGTCCACAACGATGACGCCACGCCCGGCACGGACATCGGCAATCGCTTCTTCGATTCGGTGCAGCATCGTCTTTAGTGGATGAGTAACGAGTGATGGGAAACTGGTAACGCGTGACGCGAAATGCTCAACGCGAAATGCGTAGCCCGGGATACGTCGAAGTAGATGGAGGCTTTGTGTGTTCGGAGTTTCATGCTCGTGACTCGCTACTCATCGCTCGTTACTCGTAACTACGAAGCGTTCTTGGATGTGACATTCGTGACGGCCGATTTCTCGAATCGCATCTTCGTATTCTCAGCGACCTGAACGAGAATCGTGGTGTCTTCGACCTGGGAGACGGTGCCGTGGATACCACTCGACGTCACGACTTTGTCGCCCTTTTCCATCTTACTGATGAGTGCTTCGCGCTCTTTCTGACGCTTCTTCTGCGGGCGGATCAGGAACAAATAGAAAACGGCCACGATCAGAATCAGTGGCAGAAATTGCATGATGGGATTCGTCTGTTGTCCGGGGCCCGCTGGGGGAGACATCAGAAGTGAGTGGAAGCTAAGTAAATGGAAGAAGTTGGTCATAATGCTTAGTTTATGGGGTATCAGAGGCGCCGATTATCGAGCCACAGAAAACAGCAGGCCGGACCGAATCATTCAGGAAGCCCGTCTCGCTCTGGGCTGTTATCGGACCACGCCTCATCGAATAACTTCAGAAAACCCTTCGGGAGAAATATCTCATCGGCGGCGCGAATCTGCTCGTAACTCCACCAGCGAACATCAACAATACCTTCATCCGGATCGGCGTTGAATGCTTCTGGTTGACCCAAACAACGCGCAAAGAAATACTCGGCGTGCATCAGATGCGGCGAGCCGGCGAAGATCAGCTCCTTTTCCAAAACATAGAGCCGTCGCCCAACCTCGGTGACTGTTACGCCAGTCTCTTCGAGTACTTCTCGCGCAACGGCCTGCTCGTAGGTTTCACCAGGCTCGATGCCGCCGCCGGGCAGTACCCAATAGTGCAGAATCTCCGGCTCCGCGGGGTTGACGGGTTCGGTATCCTCATACTTGACCAGCAAGACATGTCCGGCTTCGTTGAGGACAAAACCGCGAGCCTGATTACGAGTTCTCATCATTCGATAGATACAGATGTCGAAATTCTGGGAGCCAATCGCTGAACGATCCATTCAGGATTCTCACTCTCGCTTCCTGTACCAGCTGTTCGTAAAATGCTACGTTGTGCATTGTGGCCAGCGTAAGTCCAAGAATTTCGTTCGAGTTGATGAGATGCGCGAGATACGCTTTCGAGAAGTTCTTCGATGCGTAGCTATTGGTCTCTTCATCGATGGGGGAGAAGTCCTTCTTCCATTTTGCGTTGCGCATGTTCAGTTTGCCGCGCCGGGTGAAGATCTGCCCATTCCGCGCGTTGCGTGTGGGAAGGACGCAATCGAACATATCGACACCGCGCGCGATGGATTCGAGCAAGTCCACTGGCGTGCCGACGCCCATCAAATAGCGCGGCTTCTCTGCGGGCAAGACGTCCGTTGTCCAATCGGTGACCTGATACATCGTCTCGTTTGGTTCGCCGACAGCGAGACCGCCGATCGCATAGCCATCGGCGCTCAGATCAATCAACTCGCGGGCACAAGCCTCTCGCATGACTCGGTCCGTGCCGCCTTGCACGATGGGGAAGAGGGATTGCTCGTACCCGTGCGCGCCCGATGTTTTTGCCAGATGCTCCATGCTGCGGCGCGCCCAGGCAATCGTGCGTCGTACGGCCTGCTCGATCACGTCTGGCCTGGCATTCGATGGCGGACACTCATCGAGCGGCATGATAATATCTGCGCCGATAGCTCGCTCGATCTCAATCACTTTCTCCGCCGTGAAATAATGCGCGGAGCCATCGAGATGACTCTTGAAGTGAACGCCATCGTCGGTTGTCTTCCGAAGATCGGCGAGTGAGAACACCTGGTAGCCGCCAGAATCCGTCAGGACCGAGCCTTGCCAGTGTGCAAAGCGATGAATCCCGCCGGCTTCGGCGATGACTTCCGTGCCGGGCCGCAGATACAAATGATAGGCATTCGCGAGGACCATACGCGCGCCCGTCTCCCATACGTCTTTTGCAGTAAGCGCCTTTACGGTGCCGAGTGTCCCGACCGGCATGAAGGCCGGCGTGAGGATTTCGCCGTGCGCAGTTTGAACGCGACCCGCGCGGGCTTTCGTGGTGCTATCTGTTTTTTCGAGCGTGAATTGCACTTATGCTGGCTCTAATCGGACTTCGCGCTGGGTGATCCCACGCTCGCGTGCGTCATTGGTTGCGACAAACACAATCGCGCCCCGTGCTGCCGCGGCAATGGCATGTTCGAGTACAGCGACAGTACCAGGTTCATCGAGATTGGACGTAGATTCATCGAGTAGCAACGCCGATGGCTCACCGGCAAAGGCCATCGCACATCGGACGCGCTGCTTCATGCCGGAGCTATAGGCCCGCAGCCGGCGGTCGCTCTGGCCAATAGCGGGGTCGAGACCAAATCGCGTTAGAATGTCCAACGCATCATCTGCCGCGATTCCCAAGCCTTTGAGGTCCATGACGAGCTGTACATGCTCGACGGCACTCAGTTCGTCATACAGTTCGAGATACGGTGCGACAAATCCAAGCCGGGTGCGGATTGCGTCGTGATCGAGTTTTGTCTCGCCCGCAAACCAGGTGCAAGTCCCTTTGGTGGGGCTCAGCACATCGGCGAGAATTTTCAGGAGCGTGGATTTTCCGGCGCCGTTGGGTCCGGTGATAGCGATGATCTCACCGGGAGCTGCCTCGAACGAAACGGGCTTCATCACCGGACGAGCGGCGTAGCGCTTGACCAGGCCCGATGCAACGATGCGAAGCATACTCACGATCAGCGGTCGGAATTCCGTTCGTTTTGTTCGCGGGCCACCAGTTCTTTGCGCTTCCGCAACCGTTGTTCGCGGCGCTCTTCGGCAGCGAGGAAGCGTCGCATCTCGTCTTCGCTTTGCGCTTCGATGGCCGGGACCGGCACGGCATGACCGATCTCGTCGATCGCCACGAATGTCAGGTATGCCGAACTCACATGGCGCGTGTCGCCGGTCCGAAAATCCTCGACAATTGCTCGAACACCGACTTCCATCGAGGTGTGAAAGGCACGGTTCACGCAGGCGCGCAGGCGGACGACCTGCCCGAGCTTGACCGGCCCCAAAAAACTCATTTCGTCGATGCTGGCGGTGACACAAATGCGGCCGCTGTGACGCTGCGCGCTAAGCGCCGCGGCAATATCGACCCAGTGCATCAGCCGGCCGCCGAGCAGATTACCAAGCTGGTTGGTATCGTTCGGCAACACGATCTCGGTCATTTCCACGTGCGAGGCCTTCGCCAACTTCGCCGGCATCGGCGACGCAGTAGTCAGGTGCGGGGAGTGCATCATTGATTTGGCAACTTGGAGCGGAGCTTGAGCGCGCGCTGGCGCTGGTCCGTGGTAGCTTCGCGCAGGTACTTTGCATCAAACGCATCAAGTGCTTGCTTTGCCTCCTCCATTTTCTTTCGATCGAATTGGATTTCGGCAATGCGAAGTTCGGATTCCGGCGCGTACCGGGTATCGTAATAGGAATCCAGCACCCGATTATAATAGACGAGCGATGATTTCGGATCGTCGAGCTTATCATATAATTGAGCGGCGAGAATAAATTTCTCCGCGAGCTTCGAGCGAATATCGATGATCCGCTTCTGGGCGCTATCGATCAACGATGGCGGGGCCTTGGGATAGTCCCGCAGGAAGATCTGATATTCACTCAGCGCGAGTGTCGTATAGGATTGGTCCAGATCCGGTCGAGGAGAGATCTGGTAGTAGCTCTCGCCGGCCATGTACTGCGCACGCGATGCATAGGGCGAATTGGGGTAATTGCGACGGACGGTATGAAAATCAAGCGCGGCACCGCTGAACATGTCGGAATTGAACCGAGCCATCGCTTCGAAATAGGTCGCTTCGGCCGCAATGTTCGAGGCTGGCGACTGAACCCTCACCTCTTCAAACAGCCGAATGGCCTCGGGCCAGTCTTCCTTCGCATACGCGGCCTTGCCGTCCGTAAAAAGCTTGTCGGCGGTGCCCACCGGTGTGGGTTTCGCCATTTGATCGCTGCCGGAACCGCAACCGAACAGGAAGAAGGAGAGGAGAAACCCGGCAAGACCGGTATATAAGGTATGGGTGCGAGTGTAGTTCAAAAGGCTTTTCGTAGAATGGCTCGGATGCGCGAACATCCGCTAACCCCGTACCAGAAAGAAGAGTGCAACGATCACGGCCGCGCCAATGACGACGAGTGCCGGTTCCAACGTTCGCGACCAGAAACTGGTCGAGGGCTCGTCCTCGATCCGAACGTATGGATCGCGTCCAGCGGCAATGCCATCATATTCGCGATCGGTCAACGTGATTCCGTAATTCGCAGACAACGAAAACGTTTTTGAAGTCGGATTCCCCGGTCTGAGAAACGCGCCCGTGAAGCTGACATATAGGTGCGCCGTATCCGTTCGTTTTCCACGGATCGTCGCCGTGAGTCTTTCGATATAAAACATCGGAAGGCAAATTCCAACCGGTTGCGGGAGAAGGTCCAGCAAGGGTCGAAGACTTGTATCGCCTGTCACGATGAGGGGTCCACTCGCAAGTGGCTGGATGAGCGCCGCCAGAGATGTTGCAACCATGCTGTCCGCATGACCGATTTGCGTTGCATGACTAAGCTGTGAAGAAGCCGCCTCTGGCGAGGCGGCTTCTAACATAAGTACAACAACGATAGCAGTCCAGCGGAGCACGGAAGGTCTTATCCGTAAATGCCGCGGAGCCGGAGCGTCCGAGCGACCTTATCGATCGCAAGGATGTATGACGCGAGCCGTAGCGAAACCTTATGCTTGAGCGATGTCGCATAGACTCGGTCAAAGGCCGAGTTCATTGCGGTCGCCAAACGGCTGTTAACATCTTCGAGCGTCCAATGGTAGCCGCCACGGTTCTGGACCCACTCGAAGTAGCTGACCGTCACGCCGCCGGCATTCGCGAGAATATCCGGTACGACGAGAACGCCTTTCGATTCGAGAATTGGATCGGCGCCGGCAGTCGTCGGGCCGTTTGCGCCTTCGACGATGAGTTTCGCCTGAATGTTGTGCGCGTTGCGCTTGGTGATGCGGTCTTCGCGTGCGGCCGGTACGAGCACATCACAATCGAGCGTCAGGAGCTGCTCGTTCGTGATCCGCTCGGCATCCGGGAAACCATCGAGCATGTGCCCGTGGCTTTCGGCGAACGCGATTGCCTTTGCGATGTCGATTCCGGCATCGTTGTGATACGCGCCACTAATATCGGAGATGCCAATGATCTTCGCGCCTTGCTCCGCAAGGAGTTCGGCAGAGATGGATCCGACGTTGCCGAACCCTTCGACCGCGACGGTCGCTTGCTTCGGGTTGATGCCGAGTTTCTCCATGGCGCGCAATGCCGAGTGCATCACGCCACGTCCGGTCGCTTCGCGGCGACCCAGGCTGCCACCGAGTACGATCGGCTTGCCAGTCACGACACCCGGCTCCGTGCGCTTCACGTGCATGGAATAGGTATCGAGGATCCAGGCCATAATCTGCTCGTTCGTGTTCACGTCCGGTGCCGGAATATCGCGGTCTGGTCCGAAGACATCGAGCATGTTCGCTGTGTAACGCCGCGTGATCTTTTCGATCTGCTGGATCGAAAGCGTACGTGGGTCGCAACGGACGCCGCCCTTGGCGCCGCCAAACGGAATGTCCACGACGGCGCACTTCCACGTCATCCACGCGGCCAGTGCTTTGACTTCATCCAAATTCACATCGGGGGCGTAACGGATACCGCCCTTGCTGGGTCCAAGAATATCGTTATGAATAACGCGATAGCCTTCGAAGACCTGGACTGAACCATCGTCCATCTGGATCGGGATCGAGACGATCACCGATTTGACCGGAGTCTTAAGGTACTCATAAATGCCTGGCTCGAGTTGGAGGATTTCGGCAGCGCGGTCGAATCGCTGCATCATGCTTTCGAGCGGATTGTCTTTATCAACGATCGGTGCGGGTTCCTTATAGACGGAAGGTAGGATATTCGGCGAAGCACTGCTGCCGTTTGGCTGCGGTTTGCTCTGCCCGTTGGTTTCGGTTCGTTTGGAGGGTAGGTCTGTTACTGTTGCCATGTATCTATCGGTTTTAGTCTGTCCCCACCGCAAAAACAGGAGGACGGTGGTCGCGTAAACACGGAAGGTTCTACTTTCTTTCCATCAGGGTCTCAATTAAATGACGGGTCAGGAGTGGCCGGTCATCGAGGAAATGTCGCGATAATTGGCGCGCCTGGCGTAATTGATCCGGATTGATCTCGCACGTGACAAAATCCTCATCGAAGAATTTGCCGCGAGCGATGGTCTCGCCCGATGGCGCAACGACTTCCGAGCCGCCCCAAAAATTCACGCCATCCTCAACACCAATGCGATTGACGAATACAAGAAAAACACTGAGCAACCGTGCATACGCTGCGTGGTGCTCGCGGTTGATCGTGTAGTTCTCTGGCTCGGGTGCCGTGAGCGCGGCCTCGCCGGTATCGAGCCGTGTCGGGCTCGCTGCGATGGTGATGATCATCTGCGCGTCATCGAGTGCCTCGACATACGGAAGTGCCGGATGCCACAAGTCCTCGCAGACGAGGAGTCCGATACGTCCGAGCCGTTTAGAGTCGAAGGCCTGAGCCTCATGTCCGCTTCGAAAATACCGGCCTTCTTCGAACAGGCCGTATGTCGGCGGATACACTTTGTGATGGGTGTGCCGCACCTCGCCAGACTCGATCAGTAGTGCGGAGTTATAGACTGCGCCACGCTCGTCCTCTTCGACGGCACCGCAGATGATCGTGATTTGCTTGGATAGCTCGAGCAACGGCTTGAGGGAGCTGGTCTGGGCGCCATTGCTCAGATCGATAGCAATCTCGAAATTCAGGTCACGGACCGTATAGCCGGAGAGCGAAAGTTCTGGAAAAATAATGGCATCGGCCTTCGCATCGATGGCCTGACGTGTGAGATCAGCGTGATGAGCGACGTTTTTCGCGACATCCCCGAGTACGGAGCCTGTCTGTGCGAGTACGATCTTCGAGGGCTTGAGAAGCACGCGTGGAAAACAGATCGCGCGTGAAAAGGTGCTGAATTATCCCAAAAATCACGAACTTTCGTCAGGCAAAGCTCTCACGCGAGGTGTATTGGCGAGTTTTTACTGGCCGAACCGCCGAAGAGGGCTCCTCGGGTCGGCGAGTAGAACTCGTCGCCACACAATGCGTGGTTACTGCAATTCCTTTCGGCAGCACTCGTCCAACGCCTCATGGGCGGCTTTATCGGCGGGGTAGTTCTTCGTGCTATATCCACTCTTCGCAATGCCCTGCTCGATGGCGGCCTCGGAGAGTGATGCGTGGTGCTTGACAATGACAAGTCCAGTACTATGATAGGCCGTGACGGTCTTGACGCCAGCGACTTTCTTAAGATTGGACTTGATGTGGGACTCGCATTGGCCGCAGACCATATCGAGCACGTGAACCGTGTCAGTGATGATCCGGCTCGTGTCCGGTTTCGATACCAATGGTAGTGTAAAAGATGCACGCGCGACCGGCGCGCTGAGAATAAAGCTGACCATGGTTAGAGCAAGTACAATAGCTCCTGATTGCCACAGCTTCTTCGAGATTGTTCGATTCAACATATTATGGTGATTGATTGACGAGTTTACACCGCCGATTCGCTGAGGGTTATCTATTCTCCCATCGCCATGGCGTAATGCATGATTGAAGTAGAACCTACGGTAGTACGTTCCCAACCGAGCAATGAGCCAATAATAATAAATACGCTCATGGTAATAGAATCTTACGCATTTTGAAGTCTCGTAAAGTTGAAAGCCGCCACCGTTCTATCAGTTCGTCATCGGAATGGATATTGGCGCGCACGCAGTTGACGAGGAGCTAATTCTAAAATAGACGTAAGTACAATGAAGATTTTGATCGTTATCAATCATGCGCCGTATGGATCCGAGAAAGCATACAATGCGCTACGGCTCGCGAATCAATTCGGGAAAGACCATCCCGAAGTCGAGGTAAGAATCTTTCTGATGGCCGATGCTGCCGCCTGCGCGATCGCTAACCAAACGACTCCGAATGGGTACTATAATATCGAGCGGATGCTGAAGCTCGCATTATCCAAGAATGCTTCGGTGAAGATTTGTGGCAGTTGTGCCGAAGCGCGCGGGATCAGCAAAGCTCCTTTGATCGAAGGTTCAGAAATCAGCACGATGGCCGAACTGACAAAATGGGTCGTCGATAGCGATAAGGTGCTTTCGTTTTAACCGCCGGTTTTAACCGCCGGTTGAAAAGGCAATTCCTTCCAAGCTGGCTGCTAATGAAAATAGCCGCAAACGACACAGCAACTGATTCATGAAAAATGAAGTACATACACGCTACATTAGTTCGTTGTGTCTCTGTGGCTACATTTGCCGGTCGAGTTGAAAAGTTGATTTCCAGTGCGTATGTGCCGCCTGACGTGTCTCTCAACCGCTCGCGATTGTGTCTTTATCGGCATGATGGCAATGGAATACAGCGGTCACCTCTACTCAGATGCAGTGCATTACGCAATGACGAACGCGATCTCTCGCGGCGATACCCTTCCGACGCGGATCGATAGTTTATGGGAGTTGCTCTACGGGCTTGGTCCGTCCATCCCCAAAGCATGGAACACGCTATCGCGTAGCAGTTTGGAGCGCGGCGAGCGATCCATCGATCGGGTTGTCTTCGAGCTCTCGAATGATGTCGCGTATTCGATCGATACCGTCCGCTATCACGTGCTGAGTTCGGTGTTGCTCGTCGCGCTGACGATCAAGCAAATGATGCCGGGCATTCGGGCCGATTGCTAGAGTGAGTTCTTTTCTTAAAGAATTTTCAGAAATGAATAGCCAAACCCTTGCCGGTTGTAACGGAAGGACTTTCTTCTGTGTCCTTAAAGTATCGGGTGCAACGCCAGCACCCACCTTTAGCCACCACGCATGTCGTCGCGTAACGAACCGATCGTCCATTCGGAAGAGGAATCCGCGCTTATTGACGCCTTCATTCGAGGCGGTGAGCGCGAAGCCCTTGCGGGATTCAAGTTTGTCTATTCCCGGTATCGCCAACGCGTGATGAGCTACTGCGTCTATTATATGCACTCGCAGACGCTCGCCGAAGATGCGTTTCAGGAAGTCTTTAGTCGCGTGTATTCGCGGCGCGCCCAACTTCGCGAGGCCAAAGCCCTTAAGAGTTGGCTGCTGCTGATTACACGTTCGGTTTGCCTGAATTCGCTTCGTCAATCGAAATTCACGCCGGAGTTTGTATCGACGAGCACATTTGCCGATGGCGAGAATGCGCCGATGACTCTGGACTCGCCGGGCGATCCCGCCGAGACGCTCCAGGCTGACGATATGCTTAAGACGATGCTCGCGCGCATTGCGCCGATTTACCGCGAAGCATTCCTCATGCGAGAATTCGAGGGATACGATTACGATCAGATCGCCGAGTTGACTGGCACGACGGAAATGAATGTCAAGGTGCGAATCACGCGTGCCAAAAAGCAACTCCGCCAGTTGCTCGCGCCGTATTATGGATCGCAGGCAAGCCGAGGCAGCGTGCGGCGAAGAAGTCCGAGACGCTCGGACGCAGAGCCGGCGAATGATGAACTGGTATCAGAAGCTCAGGACGAACAGGTGTCAGAAGTCCAAGATTATGACTTACCGAACTTAGGACTTAGCAATTAGAACGGACGAGAAGATGAAAGTCTATCAAATCGAAGACACGATCATCGCTTATTTCGATGGCCGGTTGAACGACAGCCAAAGCGCCGAGCTGATGCACCGCGTCTCCATCAGTCCGGAGATTCGCGAGATCTTCACCCAGCATGAGACGATGCGCCGCATGGCGACACGGGCTGCACGCAACGTATCCGTTTCACCGAATGTCGAAGCTGCTGTTTTCGCCGAAATCGCGGCCCTTCAACGGGAGGAGCGTCGGAAAACGCCCGCTGGGTTCTGGTCAATTCGCCGGGGGGCAATGGCCGCGGCTATTCTTGGCATCATCTCGATTGGGCTCGCGGAATCGTTCGATCGAGAGTCCATCGTCGTCCCGGCGGCCGTTCAGACAAGTGCCTATCAGAATCCTTCTTCCGTTGCAACTGCGACAGGCAGTCCAGTTCAGAATGCGAATGCGACGTCCGTGACGCCGGAAGCTGCTACGCTTGCCGTGAAGAATATTTCAAAGAATCTGGTACGTTCGAGCCAGCACTCATCCGTGGGTATCCCGGTGGTCGCCCCGTCCTATGATGTGATGCCCGCGAGCGGTTCGGATATAAAGGACCGGGAGATTGCTTATACGGCAATGCCGCGCGAAACACAGGCCGAGCATATACAGCCGCCGGGCATTATCGCACATAGCATTGCCGATCTTGCGATCGCGCCATTGGATGCGATGTCGCGGTATGAAATCGGTATCGAGACGTCAACGCAGTCCATCACTCCGGCAAATGCCTTTGCGGCCGGTCCGCTTCAGGATTGGGTGCTGCACGCGGCGTATGCGCTGGATGAGCACGATTTGGCCGGCGTCCGAATCGAACGTGGCATGTTCGGTTCGCTCACGGTTGATCAAACTGCCAGTACCGGATTCAATGAGTTTGCAGCATCGATGGAGCCGACCTGGTTGACGACATATGAAGTGTATTATACGCGGCGTTTGTCGGTCGATCGGGGTCTGTTCCTGATCGATGGCAGCGTGGGCGCTGGCTTGTTCTCTGGAGGGAATTTCATGGACGTGAGCGCCGGAGTGCGCATCCCGATCGCGGAGCATTTCCTTGCCGGCGCAACCTGGTCGCTGACGCGACGCCATGAAAATGGGCAGACAAAGCAAGAGTTGCTTTCGTCACAATCCGGGCCCGCCATTTATGACGGCCCCGATATCCACAATACCCTGCTCAGCCGCATCGAGTATGGGCTGTCGTACCGGTTCTAATGACGTGTAACTGCAGAGACAAAATAGTGTCTCTATGCGTGGGAGCAATATTATGAGTGTCAAGAGATTATTACTACAGAGTGACCGAGTCCGGATGTCAGTGCTGACTGGCATCGTCGGAATGCTGACTATGCTCGGAGCTTTTTCCGGATGCAGTCAGATTGCCGACCCGAACCCGCAGGCGCCGAAGGCGGAGCAGAACGTGAAGAACTACTACATTCTTCTCGAAGCGCCGAATATGGTGTATCACTACAATTTCGCCTCGCGTGATCCATACCTGCCCGCCAGCGATATGCTAACCATGGACATGAAAGGATCGGACCAGAACACCACTTATCAATCGATGCCGGTCTGGACTTGCCTGTGGTCCTATGCCACCGCTGGCCAGCCACGTCCATGGTTCTATGCGCTTTCCGATACCGAAGCGGTTGGTCTCGGCATTGAGATGTACGGCCAGTATACCGATTCGTGGGTCGAACTCAAAGCGCCGCTCTCCTCTGGCGCGACATGGACCTTCACCTCACAAGGAGAGTCCGTCACCGCAACTGTTGCCAAGTACGGTGTATCGGCGACTGTCAATGGCAAGTCGTACGATGATGTGGTCGTCGTGGATTACAAGGGCGCTGCCGGTACGACCGGCACGACCTGGTTTGCTCGCGGCATCGGGACCATCTACTCCCATATCGAGCGCCCCGGGAATGAAATGATGGACCTGAAATTCCAAAGCAAAACGAATTAATCCATTGGAGAGTTGATAGTGGATAGCGGATAGAGGAGCGCGCGAGATACGCGATTCACTATCCGCTATCCACGATCAACTTCCTGCGGGTGACCTTTCTCAATCCTCTCTTTCTCATCGGACTTGCGGCATCGGCGTTGCCGGTGCTGTTCCATTTGTTCGCGCGAAGGAAATCCCGCCGAGTTGAATTTAGCTCGCTTCGGTTTCTGCAAAAGCTCGAGAAGACCTCGATGCGAGCCGTTAAGGTCCGGCAGATATTGCTGCTCATTGTTCGGACCCTGCTCGTGACCGCTGTCGTGCTGGCGTTTGCTCGCCCGGCGCTGCGCGGATACCTTGGCGGATTTTTTGGCTCCTCACATGCGAACACCTCCATGGTGTTCCTGATCGACAACTCCGCCAGCATGTCACGTTCGGACGATCGCGGTGAACTGCTGAAGCAATCGAAGGAAGCTGCCATATCGCTCGTCGGTGCCCTCGGTGAAGGAGACGAAGCCACGATCATTCCGCTGGCTTCGATCGAGCGCGGTAAGGAGTATCGACCCGTCCATACCAAGCGAGAGGTATTGGCGGAGATCAACGACGTGCACATGGCGGATCGCGGAGCAACATTGCCGGATGGACTACGCATGGCCAGTGCGGTGCTCGCGCAGTCGCATAATGTCAACAAAGAGGTGTATCTCTTCAGCGATGCGCAGGCCCGCAACCTAAAAGAGACTCAAGGTGGACCGGCTGGAGGCACCCTCCCCCAAAGTGACACCAGCAAAGCGATGAAGCTCTTTGATGCTTCGACCAAGTTCTTTACGATGACCGTCGGACAAGGCGAGCGGTTGAATGGACGCAATCTTTCGCTCGATTCGCTGAAGCCGGTAACGACCGTCTTTGAGCCGGGCCGGCCAATCAGTTTCGAAGCGTGGGTGCGCAACACCACAACCGAGGCCGCGTCGAACGCTGTTCTCTCCCTGTTCTACAATGGGGATCGGGTCGCCCAAAAGACCATCCCGGCCATTTCGGCCAATGCGACCGAACGTGTCGAAATTCAGGGACCGCTGCGCGGGTCAGGGCGCGTGGCCGTGCGAGCCGAATTGGAGCCGGACGCATTGCCATTCGATAACGCGCGATTCGCTGTGATCGATGTCCCGTCATCTCGGCGCATTGGCATCTTCACGCAGGACCCGGGGAGTGCGACGTTTGTCACGCTTGCACTATCGCAAACGCTCGTGCAATCGCAGACCGGAATGCCGTTTACAACCGAAGTGCGACGCATGCAGGAGTTGCGGAGCCTCGCATCGTTTCCCGATCGCTACGATGCAATCTTCGTATTGCTCGGTCCAACGACGCTCGAAGAGGCCGACCGTGCAGCACTCAAATCGTTTTTGGCTTCGGGCCGTGGCGCCGGCATTTTCCTTATGCCGGGTCTCGACATTGCTGCCGCAAGCAAGGACATGACCGCACTCGGTTTGCCGCAAATACTTCGTAAGGACGGCACTCCGAATGATGCCACGCATTACCAGAGCTTCGCGCAGTTCGATTTCGCGCATCCGTTTTTTTCCGGGATGTTCGAAGCGATTTCCACAACGGGCGGCGCATTGCGCGGAATAGAATCGCCGAAGGTGTTCGAGTCCTATGCCGTGCAACCGAACATCGGTCTCGCGCTCATCAAGCTTTCGAATGGCGCGCCGTTCCTCAGTGAGATCCCGACCGGCAAAGGCGACGTGCTGCTCTTTGCCGCGCCGCCGACGATGCAGTTCAGCGATCTGCCGCGCAAGAGTATTTTCCTGCCGCTCATTCGCCGCGCGGCGGCGTATGCCAGCGCGGTCCACTCCCGCGCTGACGAAAACGTCGCCGAGCGATTTGTGACGACCGAGCCGTTCGATGTCGATCTCTCGCCACTTGCAGGAGTAGGGAGTGCCAGCGGCGGGCAAGGCGTCGTGGCTTCGACCGTGCTGATCAAAGCGCCGGACGGCACGAGCGAGCGAGCGCCAGTCGTGACGAGCGCCGAGGGCCGCTCGCGAATCCATGTGGAGCACGCAGTCGTCGCTGGAAATTACACAGTCTATCGCGATGCCGAAGCGCGCGAGCCCATTGGCGCGTTCGCGGTTAACATCACGAGCGACGAATCGGATTTGCGCGCAACGTCCGACAAAGACATGCAGGCTTATCTCGCAGCACGCATGACCGGCAGCGTGGGCGCTGGACCGCGCATCACGCAGCTTGCGCCCGGTGCCAAAGACCTCGCCAAGATCGTCGATCAGTCCCGCTACGGTGTAGAACTCTGGCAATCGCTTCTCATGGCAGCACTGATTCTCGCGATCATCGAACTGATTATCGCGCGGGAGGCCAAGCCGGTGCTGGTGGCTGCGAGGGCATAAGCTCCCCCTCCTACGAAGCGAAGCGGAGAAGGAGGGGGCTGGGGGGTGGTCCTCTTTCGAACAGGTCATAAATCTTTCCCCGTACATTTGCAGCCAGATGTTGTTACTAATTTGGGTTTCATGAGTCATCAAATGATGAAGCTGTTGCTGTTCTTGATGGCGCTCCTTTTTGTAGGAGGGAAAGCCAGCGCCCAATACCGGCCGCAGCCCGGCACGCCGGGGGAGTTCGACACGATCATTCTTCAAAAGGCTCAAACAAACCAAGTGGGGATTGGAGTTATCGGATCCGTGCCCGGACCCGATGGTTATAATCGATTACTAGTCAGGGGCTATCCGGACAATCCGAACGCTATCTATATGGTACGAAGCGGTCCAGGTTTCGACCTGCGGAACCGGGGGACAAAGCTCAACCTGCCTTCTATCTCTTCTCCCCTTTTCGGACACTTTCACTCGACCAAAATCTATGATATGCTGGTCCTCAACGGAGGACTCAACTACATCTATTGGGCAGATTCGAACGGATCATACGACAGCAATCGAACCGGCTTACTTGTAATGAATTTGAGGTACTGGAACCATGATACCACCATAGAGAAAGACACAGCGTTTGGCGGTAGTACTTTGGACCTCGCTACTCCATACATTGCACATCTCACGAGTGATTCACTAGATGACTTTATAGGCGTCTCTACCTATACATGGTGGCCGAGAGGCGTCCACCCTGATAGCAATTTCTGTTTGCTCTATAAGGCGAAACCAACTACGCATATGGGCAGAGACACAATTTGGAACGATGATCTTGCCTATTATTCCGATGACATGAAGTCAACTGCCAGTCGAGGGGCCGTGTGCGCAGATTTTCGGGGAACCGGCCGAAAGGACTACCTCGCATTCGTTAATACTGGTTTGACGGCGAAGGGTGTGTTACTCTATTACCGTAACGATACGCCATTTAATCTCTCACGATTCGCTCAGGCGATCTTGTATGACACTTTGTTCGCACCTTGGCAAAACCCGGAGATGTTTATCCGGAACGATGCCGATGCCTGGTATTTGACTGCGGACCATATACTCCCGAAGGCGCCAGGCGATAGCTCGGTTGATTTTTGCGGGGCGTTCATACGGAGTGATGACAACCAGTCCTATGCCCAGTACAGTGCAAACATCTGGAAGGGCGGCCCGAATTTCGGTTCGCACAGACTCTTTGCGAAGGACACCGACTTTTGTGTTAGAAGCCCACAATCCAATATGGACTTCTTTGGCACAATGGATGACATGGGCGATTTGACCGGTACAGGAAACAACGTGGTCTATAGCTCCTTGCTTGATTTCAACCAAGGTGGCAACTTATTTTATGTGATGGGGCAGGCCGCCGATTCAAGGCCAGACATGATCGTCAACTGGGGGAATTCCTTTGATAGCATAACAGCGGATGGCGACAACATGGGCGACCTGTTTGCTACGGGTGCTCTCCCCGGACCAACTTGGGCACCTGACACGGGCTCGCTGGGCATCATTCACGGCACGCGAAAAATTCCGGTGAAGCTCAACCCTCGATGGGCTTCGGTTGCTCCGGCCATCATGAGTGGCGATTCGATTGGTCTTGCGCCGAATCCATGCTCGCTACACAGTGTGGTGACATGGGAATCGGCATGCTCGGGATCGGTAAAGCTGCATCTCTATGACGCGCTTGGCCGCGAGGTCTTTCACGAAACACGCGCCACAACGGGGAGCCTCGAGAGCTTCAGCCTTGACCTGCCACGGCTTGCCTCCGGTGAATATTATCTTGTTCTCGAACAGGAGCCGTGTACCCGTATGGCGCGATTAGTAGTCGAGAATTAGCCGGTAAGGATTCGATCTCGGTCGAATCGGCTCGGTGATGTCATTAAACCTTCCGCACCCCATGGACTTCAATCGGTGCGGGAGGCCAAGCCGGTGCTGGTGGCTGCGACGGCATAAACACTTTCACTGCGCGTTCTAATCGGTCTATCCCTTGACGAATTTCAACGGAAGGTTTCCTATCAAAAGGAAATACGGGCCGGGTGGCAACGCTGCAAGATTAAAGTGGAGGAGTCCATTCTGAGGTATTGCTTCGATTCTCAAAGTGCAGCCGAGGGGATCGACTATGCGTGCAAGACCGATTTGACCGGCCGGATCGACAGTCAATTTCGTTGACGCAGGATTTGGATAGAACTGTGGTATTGGTGACTTGCTGTGAAGAGGATGTTGCTCCACTGCGGCTGGACCTTCCGAGTAGTGATACAGCCATGTTGCTCCATCGCGACATGTCAAAACAAATCCGTTCGTCGGACTCACCCACCGCATTGCGCAAATCGTATCGCCCGCGAAAGTAGTGCCATCGCGGTACCAAGTCGCACCATTATCCGAGGTATAGAACATAGAATCGACAATGTTGGACAGGATTCCGTTGTATTTAGGAATACCACCGTCGGCACTGCTCACGAGATCCCTGTTGAGTTGAGGCACACGCCCAACCGCCAGCCAAAGAATGTCCTTCCCTGGGTTGGCCATCCGCCATACGCGGCCATGGGAGACATCACTAACAATCTTCCACGTAGCCCCATCATCTGTTGATTCCAGGTAATCGTCAATGCGTCCGGCCTGCTTATTCATAGTGTCGATTCGTCCGCCTGTCAAGAAGAAGTGGCCAGGCTCGTAGCCTTTGACAACGGGAGAAAAATTGGCCCATTGTCTTGGCCACGAAGTCGAATCGATAGGCCGGGTATATGTCCAGTGTCCTCCCTGATCGGTGCTGTGCGCGACAAGACTATCGAACCATGTTAGGTACGGAATCGCAAAGAACTCTCGCGTTGTGACAGCGATAGCGCCCGAGGAGCCATCAAGCGTATTTAGCGGTTCGCCAACCGGCAAAAAGTGCGCTCCGCCATCGCCCGTTAGCCAGAGTTGCGACCCTGATGTAATAAACCCAGTATCTGGCGTAGGCCACCCAAGACAATTGCTGGTCGGAAAATGGAGAGGAGTGTTATTAGTGTCCTCTGGATGGATGATGTACCAACTGGGGTGCCAGGGAAATGAGATATGATCGATCTCACTCTCACCCATGGTGAAAAAATGAGTTTCGAGCGTGTCGCGGACACTGAAGGCTTGATTGAACAAATACGAACCCCCTTGACCGCCGCGAGCCGTTGAGAAAAAGGTTCGGCCTCCGTCAGTCGTCAAGTGGACATTTTGGTCGAAGCCAGCCGTTAGAACGAAGCCATAGAGTGAATCGCCAAACGCGATATCCATAGGCCCATAGGAGCTCACCTTCGTCTTCGTCCACGTTCCCTTCGGCTGCGCCGTTAGTGTTGCAGCCGAAAGGGAAATAGTGACGATGACCAAAACAAAGGCTTTTGAAAATGCCATGTTTATCTCCTGTTGACAGAGAACATCGACATAACCAGCTTGATGGCCGATCAGTCCCCTAACAGCTCATGCCACTCGATTCACGCTGCGAGCCGCGTGTCGCGCGGGCGCGGCTGAGTTGGAGCGATAGAATCCAAATCCTCCGCCATCATTAAACCATCCGCGTACAACCGCGTCGAAGGAGTATCATATTCGGGGTAAGGAGAATACATTCTCCAACTGGTCCTAAGAACCCGCTCCAAGAAATTGGGGCGGGTTTTTTCTTTTCGGGATGAATTATATTTCGCATTCAAAAGCAATAAACTTATCCACAAAAGTGAAGTGACTATATAGAATTATGATATTCATGCAACACCGAGAACTTCGAACCTTGTTATTAGGGTGAAGTGGGTCGCTTCGCAAAATATGAAATATAAATTATGAAATATGAATATTGTATGAATTCTGCGGTCGAGTATATAGGATTTTGCTGTTCATGCAACACCAGAGGGGTCGAACAACGTTGTAATAGATGGAAGGGGTACTCTTCACTTAACTTCCGATTCGGTGAACTGGGCTGCAGGATAATTACCTGCACTACTTGGGACTGGCGGAAAAATTTAAGGGCTATCTTTTCGGTCGCGGAGCCGGGCGAGCCCAATCGACCAGTACTGCGTTACGTTAGTCAGGTTTCGGGTGTTGTAATAGGGACGATACGTATGAAAAAGCCGCTCTTCGTTCACAGTGTCACGGTCTTGCTCCTGCTGGTGCCATTCTCGTTGCGTGCGCAAACTCCACTTTTGGATGGATTTGCCGATCAACCATTTGGCGAGGCATCGGTTGGCGTGACGCCATATCACAGGCCGCCGCTGGCGCACTACCGTCTGCTGTTCGGCGCAGGCGGAAATGCGGGACTCGCCAGCATAGCACCACTTTCGACAATCGGCGTCGCAAGTTATCAGATGGGGGAGAGCACCCATGGTCTCACCGATCTTTTCAGCGCGGCATTTCATTCGAATACGTCACGTGGCGGCTTCCCGCGCCGGTCGTTCGATGAGTTCGATGTACTGTATGGTTATGCCGTGGATGAAGAAGTTGCACGCTACGAATCCGAGCCACGATTTTTCCACGCATCACTGTCCGCGGGTATTGGTCTCAACACTTACACCACGCGCTGGCGTCGGTTCCGTCGCGGCTTTGTCGATACGACGCAGGTGCAGCAACCAAACACGTTTGATTACGCTATCGGCTTTCCTGTTCAGTTAGCGGCGACATACGAGCCATTCCGCTTTGTTGGTATCGGTGCATTGCTGTTCATCAATGTCAATCGCATCTCGCCAAATTATGGCGGGGCTGTGGTGCTCGAGGCGCGGTACTAATAGCGCACGTCATTGCGAGGAGGCCGAAGGCCAACGAAGCAATCCCTTGCACGAAGTCCGATTCGTTTCCTGAACGAGATTGCTTCGTCGTGCTTCGCACTCCTCGCAATGACTGGTTTGGGCTCGACTTCCATACTTGTGCTTTTTCCTTTCGTAAATTTGCGTGATGCGTCATAAGTGGACTCTCGTCATCGGTGTCGTTCTACTGCTCGGAGCACGAGCCGCTGCGCAGGTGCATTTTATTTCGCCGCTCGCGCGAGGCATTTTGCAGGTCCATGGCGATCACGCCGACCTTCGACTGCACGCGCTGATTCCGCCGTCGTATCAGCACTTTCGTATCAAGCTCAGCTCGGATAAGGATACGAGTAGTCCTTTCTATAATCAGGACACGGTATTGGTGCAGAATGGCTCTGTTGACACGCTGATTACCGTTCCAAAATCACTACGCAATTATACGTTGTGGTGGTTTGCGGATTCTGCCGGCTCGCCGCTGCTTGGCTACGTGCCGGGCCTGACACCGGGACATATTATCGGCATCGCCGGACAATCGAACGCTCAGGGATTCTGCTGGGACATGTTCGAACAGGCGGATGGTGACATCCGGATGCTTCGAAATGATACCGTGTGGCAGCACGCCTTCGAACCTACTGGTAATGAGGCTGGCGGGCCATGGATCGTCATGGCGAACGAACTCTACAAGCTGATCGGTGATACGTTGCCGATTGGAATTGTAAATGTGGCGGCAGCAGGAAGCGGCATTGTCATACCAGGCGATGGAGGACTTTGGCAGCGAAACAGCATGAATCCGGTTGACAGCTCACATTATGGAAGCGCATTGCGGCGTTTCTATGCCGCTGGCGGGGAATTGGAGTGTCTATGCTGGATTCAGGGCGAGAACGAGGCCTACTTTGCACCCTATCTTCAAGATCCAGCAACGTACCGCGCCGCATTTCAGGGATTGATGCGCGATCTGAGGCAAGATCTGAGCGACACATTCCAGATATTCCACCTGCAGGTCGGAGGAGTAGTCAACTTGGTGGCCCCGTGTTTTCCGCTAGTTCACGAGGCGCAGCGTTCGCTACCTCCATCTATTTTGGCCGGTACGGCACTGGGTCGTTCCGTCGGAGGCGACGGAGTCCATTACGACGTTCCGACGCTCTGGGCGGTCGGTGATATGTTCGCCGATGCAATTCTCACCGAGCGATACAGTCAATCGCGTCCAATGTATCCTCCGCTTATGCCGGACTCCGTGGCATACATAGATTCGATCGCTGATGGCAGTATTCCTGGTCGCTATTGCTTCTCGCTCGGCTGGACACGACGCGGCAAGTCAGTGAAGTTGATGACCGCCCATGCCGCGCAATGTTTTGCACTCGCAAAGGATGGACAAATAGTCGATACGTCAAAAGTATGGTTCAGGCTTTCTAGTGATTCAGAGCGCGTGCTACTCGGACTTCGGGACGAAGCTATAAGCCTCGATCACCAATGGAGCATTACCTATAATGCAACGGCCGGCGCGGATCAAGCTCCCATTGCGACGATCGAGCAAGTCAGCGGCGATACGATCTTCGGGACGGCATTCTACAATCTACCTGTATCGCACGCTGCGGCGCCGCAACTTTCAGTTCGTGACCCTTCGATGAGCGATCCTTCCGCATTCAGTATTGTGCCATGGCAAACGGCTGGTGGGTTTGTGTGCGATATCCTCGCATCGAAATCCGAGGAGATCACAATCGAACTTCGGGACACGCGAGGTGCGCTGATCTCACGCTCGCTGACCGCCGCGAAGCAAGGCCTTCAGCAGGTATTCATTGCGACCGATGGGGTCGCATCCGGAAATTATTGGATCGTGTTATCGAGCACGAGTGGCAAGCAAGCAATCGAGAAAGTTGTGATTCTCCACTAATTGTTTGTACAAAGGGGGGAGCCACACCGGAATTATTGCTGTTTGGCACACCGAAGAAACACAGACGAACGGATGGCAATCTTTTCAAACGAAGAACTTCAGGAGTTTACAGAGCTTCAAAAACGCTACGGCAAGCCAGCCGCGACCTTACTCCCGGTCCTCTGGCGCATTCAGGAAAAACGAGGGTGGATCGATAGCGACGCGATGGAAGAAGCCGCCGCGATCTGCCAGGTGCCGAAGAGCCACGTCGAAGGCGTCGTGCAATTCTACACCATGTTCTTCGATAAGCCGATGGGCCGCTTTCACGTGCAGGTCTGCACGAATGTCAGTTGTATGCTTCGTGGCGGTGAAGAGCTCTACAATCACGTGCGGCAGCAGCTTGGGATCGAGAACCACGGGCGCACTGAGAACGGTATCTTCTCGCTTGAAGAAGTCGAGTGTATGGGAGCTTGCGGCGGCGCACCGATGATGGCGCTCAATGATACCTTTTATGAGTGCGTGACGACAGAGGAAGCCTCTAAGGTCCTCGCCGAAACCCAGCGCGCGGGAGTCAACCCCAAGCCGAAATTCGTCGCCCAACTCCCAGAGCTTTCCGAAGCAGCTAACCGATAACGACTGATTATGGCGGACAGCCCGAAATTAATCCTTCCTGACGTTCCCGGTCTCCGCAATATCGAGACCTACATGCAGCATGGCGGGTACGGCGAGACACTGCGCAAAGTGTTCACGATGTCGCCCACTGCCGTTACGGATGAAGTCAAGAAATCCGGACTTCGCGGCCGCGGCGGCGCGGCGTTCCCAACGGGACTCAAGTGGAGCTTCATGCCGAAGGGCAATGAAAAGAAGAAATACCTGCTTGTCAATGGTGACGAGTCCGAACCAGGCTCCTTTAAGGACCGGCAGATTTTCGAGTTCAATCCGCACCAGATGATCGAAGGCATTCTCATCGCGAGCTACGCGATGCAGATCGATCATGCCTACATTTATATTCGAGGCGAGTACGAGCACTGGATCAAGATGGTCCGGCAGGCGGTTGCCGAGGCGTACGACCGTGGTGTCGTGGGTCCGCGTATGAAGGACACCTTCAAGCCCTCGGGTGATGGCATCGCCTATTCCGTGGACATCACGGTGCATAAGGGCGCGGGCGCATATATCGTCGGTGAAGAGACGGCGATGATGTCATCCCTCGAAGGTGACAGAGGTTATCCGCGCGTCAAGCCGCCGTTTCCTGCCGCCTCAGGTCTTTGGCATAGCCCGACCACGATCAATAATATCGAGACCCTCGCCAATGTCCCGGTGATTCTGAAGATGGGCGGCGACGCCTATTCGAAGATCGGAGATCCGAAGCATCCGGGTACACTGCTTTTCGGTGTCAGCGGTCACGTCAATAAGCCGGGTGTGTACGAGCTTCCGACGGGCACGACGCTGCTCGACATCATCAATAAGCACGCGGGCGGAGTGCCGGGTGGCAAGAAGATCAAGATGGTGATTCCGGGCGGTTCCTCCATGCCGCCACTGCGAGGCGAGCAACTCGAAGGCGTCAAGATGGATGCCGAGAACCTCAAAGCTGCTGGATCGGCCATCGGCACCGGAGGTATCATGGTGATGGACGAAGATACCGATATCATCAAGGTACTCACACGCATCTCAAAGTTCTATGCGCACGAATCCTGCGGTCAGTGCACACCATGCCGTGAGGGCACTGGTTGGCTGCTGAAGATTCTCCAGCGGTTCGAGCAAGGCAATGCCCGCGAAGAAGATATTGATTTACTCCATGATGTCGCGTTCAACATCGAGGGCCGCACGATCTGCGCGCTCGGTGAGGCCGCGGCCTGGCCCGTCCGGTTTACCGTCGAGCGATTCCGCGAGGTGTTTGAACAGCGAGTGAAGCCGGGACTCAAGATCGGCAGCCCGAACCGCGTACATGCGCTTCGCAAGGGTGGCCTCGAACCGGTCCAGATCCACGTGCCCATGGTAGAACGAGTTTAGATAATAGACGATCCTCAATGACTGCAACCTTTCGCATTCAACGGTACAATCCTGAAAAGGATGAGAAGCCATACTTCAAAGACTACACGCTCAACGATCTCGATGGCACGGTCCGCGTGCTCGATGCACTCCATGAAATCAAATGGACGCTCGATGGTACGCTGACCTTCCGCCGTTCGTGCGCGCACGGGATGTGCGGCTCGGATGGAATGCGGATCAACGGCCGCAACGGCCTGGCCTGTGCAATCCTGCTCAAGGATATCAATACGAGCAAACCAATCGTGATCGAGCCGCTGCCGTATCTGCCGATCATCAAGGACCTCACGGTCGATCAGTCTGACTTCTTCAAGAAGTACGAGATGACCAAGCCGTGGCTCATCACCGAGAGTGCGCCGCCGCAGATGGAGCGCCTGCAATCATACGATGATGCAGAGCTGCTGATGGAGCCGACCAAGTGCATCATGTGCGCCTGTTGCACAACGAGTTGCCCATCGCTCTGGGCGAACGAGAATTATCTCGGACCAGCCGCGATCCTGAAAGGCTTCCGATTTGCGTTCGATACGCGAGATGAAGCACCGGAGCAACATCTCGCCGCGCTCGATTCGCCGGACGGCGTCTGGCGTTGCCACACGATCTTTAACTGCGTCGAGGCTTGCCCGAAGGAGATCAACATTACGTGGCACATCTCGCAGACCAAGAAGAAGCTGGTGCAAATGGAGATGTAGTGATCAATCCATTCCACGAAGAGAACTTTAGCCGCAATTTGGCCGGCGTGCCATCGCTCATTGTGGGCGGTGCAATTGGCATTGGGATTGCGGCTGCTATTTTCGGACTATCACACTCTCAGGTTTCAACCGCTGGCGAATTCTTCGCGGTGATCAATCTTGCAATCTACGCCGACTTCTATCACAAGTCGATTACATCGTCCATGCCAGTTTCGCGCTTTGTGCTTGCCGCATTTGTCTCGGCGATTCCTGCAGCCTTCGTTCTTGGGTTCTTGTCGAGGTACGCGCCGTTTTGATTCTGCTTAACGGAAGCCGAACTCACTCCATCGCGAGTCCACGCGATTGACAACATCCTCCGGCATGACACAGGGATTCGGGTAGCCCGGCTTCCATGTCGCATCGATGCCCATGATGCCTTCATTCACGGCCGTCGCGCCAGCGAGAGTCGTCCGAGTAAATGAAATGTCTCGTGCCGCATCGAAGCGAGTGAAGATTCCCCAAATGACCTCCATATCACTTGAGAGGTCCACGTCTTCGCTCACGGCAGCGATCATCTTCACGCCGCGGGGGAGCTTCTCAATATTGGAATCGGCGATGAACTTTTGAATCACTTCGCGACCGGCCACTCCATTGGCATTGCCCAGTGTTTCGAGCTTCACCACGAGCAGGACATCTTCGAAAACTTTCCACTCTCGAATGCGCAGGTCAATGTGCTTCACATCTTCTGACGCACGGCCAGTGCGCGCATAGAAAGCATTCACGCCGCGTTCGGGGTATTTGCCACCGCTTGCGGTTGCCCCCTGCTTCCGTGTCGCATCGATGACCATCTTGCTGCCAAGGTTCATCTGATAGCTCGTGAAGTCGAGCGTGTCCATCGCCGTGTTTGGTATTAGCAGGAGATCGTAATGCGGATCGAAGTTGTCGCGTATGGCGCGGAGCAGTGCGCGAAAATCCCGATTGTTCACATCGGGATTGATGACGACCGCGCATTTGGTGAGCGAGAGCTGCCCTTCACCGAGCAGTGAGAGCGCAGTCTTCGTCGCTTCGCGCGCGTAACGCGGTTCGCTCGCAACGCCGAGTAAGTTGTGAAAGCCTGCCTCGTAAAATGCCCACACGCTCTTCACTTCTGGATGGTTGAGCCGAATGAGAGGGCCGAGGATCTGTTGGGTCGTATCGCCCAGCCATTTATCCTCCATCGGCGGCTTGCCAACAACTGTTGCGGCGAAGACGGGCTTCGCAAGATGCGTGATCGCGCGAATGTGGAAGACGGGAAACTGACCGGCGTGCGAGTAATGTCCGAAGTGATCGCCAAAGGGTCCCTCAAGCCTTCGTTCTTGCGGCGGCACGATACCCTCCAAAATGAACTCTGCGTAAGTCGGCACATCGATGGAAATCGACTTGGCACGTGTCATTGACGTTGGATGTCCGCGAAGGAAGCCCGCGAACAGCACTTCGTCGAGTCCTTCCGGCAGCGGCGCCACTGCCGCCATCAGCAGTGCGGGATCGGTGCCGATGGCTACGGCAACCTCCAGCGGTTGCCCCAACTTCTCCGCCACAGTGTAATGGAAGCCGCCGCCCTTTTGGATTTGCCAGTGCATGCCCGTGCTTGCCGCATCGAACAACTGCATGCGGTACATGCCGACATTGCGTTTGCCAGTGCCTGGATCGTAAGTGAAGACCTCTGGTAATGT
Source organism: Bacteroidota bacterium (assembly GCA_030706745.1). NCBI lineage: Bacteria > Pseudomonadati > Bacteroidota > Bacteroidota bacterium. The sequence goes on along the minus strand of JAUZNX010000016.1, from coordinate 19,487 downwards.
AATAAACTTACCGTCATCTTCCGGCCAGGTCTGGAGGATTGGCAGAGCATTAAGATCGACCTTGTCAAAAAATGGCCGTGGCTCGTCCGGACTGGTGCGACGCACGCGCGATGCCAGTAACCGGCTGAGTAGTGGCCGGGCTGCGCGCCAAATCGTACGCGGTTTTGGCGGCATCAGTTGTTCCGCAACATGCAGGATCTCATTGCCAAGTTGGGTGGGATCAGTCGCGAGCGCGATCTCCACGCGGCGGTTGCTGGCGAGGAAATTCATCGCGAGCGGAAATCGCGAGCCTTTTACGTTCTCGAAGAGCAGTGCCTTTTGGCCTTCCAGCAGTGCGCGGCAGGCGATCTGGGAAACTTCGAGATAGGGATCGACTTCCGTAGTGATGCGATGCAGCTCTCCCTCGCGCTCCAGGCGTGTGAGGAATTGCGTCAACGTATCGAAGCCGCGTTCTTTGCCTGCCATTTATTCCAACTCCTCCGAGCGCCATCCGCCACCCACGTCCACGCCGACGTGATGCAGCACCTTATTGACAAATCCCTGCACGTATTCATTCACCGTCTTCGGCACAAAGTAGAGCGGCGGCGAGATTGGCATGACAATGACTCCCATTGCCGATAGTTCGGCAAGTTGCCGGAGCGTCACGGTCGAAAGCGGCGTCTCGCGCACGCATAGGATAACCTTGCGGCGCTCCTTGAGGCAGACTGCGGCGGTGCGGGTGATCAGCGTATCGCCAATGCCACTTGCGATTTTGCCGATCGTACTCGTGGAGGCCGGCAGAATGACGAATGCATCGATTGGATTGGTGCCGGAAGCAAGTGGAGCAGTGAGATCGCTGTCGGCAAAGACGGCTTTAGCGAGCGGCGTGAGTTCAGCCATGGGATCGGCCATACGTAGCTCGTCCTTCACAACAGCTTTGCCCCATTTGGAAACGATCAGAAATTTGTCGTGCGGACATCGCTTCAGAAAATCGAGGGCATACACTGAGCCACTCGACCCTGTAATGCCAACTGCAATGCGCGTGCTCATGCGAGCGAGACTCCCACGATGACGAACAGCAATACCACAAAGCCAATGATGGCGTTGATCTTGAAAAATGCAAGTTCGACATTGGCGGATTTGCGCTGCTCGAGGTAGAGCAACAATCCCGCAATCAGTAGTAGCACGGCGGCCGTGACGCTTCCGCGAAAGGCCGCAAGATAAACAATAACCAAAAGAAGAAACGCTGCAAAGTGTGCGGCGCTTGAAATTTGGAGAGCTAGCTTAGACCCGAATCGTGCCGGTAGCGAATGTAGTCCTTCTTTGCGGTCGAATGCTTCGTCCGATGTGGAGTAAATAATGTCGAAGCCGGCGGCCCAGGTCCATGTGAAGAGGCTCAGCAAAATTGCTGGCAGCGCTCCATCGAGTGACGGCCGGACGGCAAAATACCCACCCAATGGACCGAGCGCCAGCGATGCGCCAAGTCCCACATGTGCAAGTGAAGTGAACCGCTTCAAAAATGGATACAGGCCGAAGACAGCAGCCGGAATTGGTGCAAGCAGGAGGCATAGCCAATTCAGCCCCGCGGCGCATCCCACATAGAGCATGATGCCACTGACGAGAACGAGATACGCATCGCGGAGCTTCATCCGTCCCGATGGCAGTTCGCGCATCTGGGTGCGCGGGTTGCGCGCATCGATATGCCGGTCAACAATTCGGTTTACTGCGAAGCCAATCGTTCGCGCACCGGTTGCAGCCCCCAAGATTAACGGGATCTTTATCCAGAGATTGGGGAGTGCCACACCCGATAGCTGATTCGCATGCAACCCGAGCGCCATACCCGCAAAGATCACCGGAAGTGAAAAAAGCGTGTGCTCGATCTTAACGAAGGAAAAAAATTTGCTCATTCAGATTGTGCCAGTCAGACTGCATCGGCCAACAGCCGGAGCGCGCTTAGATAGCCTTGCGCTCCACGGCCCATAATCAGTCGAACGTTCGGCAGGCCTTGGAACACGCTATTGTGCCGGAATTCCTCCCGCAACAAAAGATCGGAAAGATGGACCTCCACCATTGGTTTCATCACAGAGGCCACGGCGTCACGCAGTGCGTAGGAATAATGCGCAAGCGCGCCCGGATTGAAGATCAGCCCATCCATCCACTTACGCTCGGCATGGATGGCATCGATTAGCACCCCCTCGTGATTTGACTGTAGAAAATGAAGATCAGTCTTAAATCTGCCAGCTTCTTGCCGCAGCATTTCCTCGATGTCGGCTAGTGTTTGCCGGCCATAGATTTCCGGCTCGCGCTCGCCGAGCAGATTCAGGTTGGGGCCGTTCAGGACAAGGATGTTCATACGAGTGTTAGCATGAATTCGATCGCGCGTGTTGCGTCCGCTTCGGAAATTGATGTCGCGAATGCCTCGCCAATGCCGTGAAGTAGTATGACGCGGTGCTTGCCCGGGTGGTTCGAGTCGTGCTTTTTGTCGCTGCCAAACGCTCTGAGAATTACCTCTGCATCGGTCTGCACATTCGCTTTAACGGGAATGTGTCCCAGCACCAGTTCGATTTCTCGCCAATCATCCGCGGACAAATGCCCCAACTCGTTCGAGAGCCACGCGGCTGCTCGTATTCCAAGTAACACCGCTTCGCCATGGAGCAGCGCGGTAAACTGAGTGGCCGCTTCGAGCGCATGGCCGAACGTATGACCGAAATTTAGACGCTCTCGAATGCCGCCGGCTTGATCGAACTCGTCGGACTCGACGTAGCGTAATTTTTGCAGGACCGAATCATGGATTGTCTCTTCATACGCGAGATCGACACCACGTACCAGGCGGCGCACTCGGCCCGCGAGCGTGTCCCACATTGGGCGCGAGCCGATCAGCCCATATTTGAACACTTCTGCAAGTCCGGCATGAAGTTCGCGTTTCGGGAGCGTCTTGAGATAAGACGGATCGATCAGGACCTGCCGTGGTGGATAGAACGTGCCGATGAGATTCTTGACACCGAACAGATCGATCCCGGTCTTTCCGCCAATCGCTGCATCGGTCTGACCGATGAGTGTCGTTGGTACCAAGATCGTCGGCAGTCCCCGATGATACAAGTTGGCCGCTAGAGAAGTGATGTCGGTGAGGACACCGCCGCCAAGCCCGACGACGATTGTATTCCGACGCGTTGCATGATACTCGTTGAATCTCTGCAACAGTTCAAAGAGGGTTCGCTCGTTCTTTGCGGATTCTCCCGGATCGATCACAATGGTCTGCAGCGTATAGCCGCGGCCGAGAGCCCGATTCAGACTTAATTGGAATGCTTCGCCATGTAAGGAGGCAACGTTGGCATCGGTGACTGTAATAATCTGCTTCGCGCCGTGTGCCCGTATGGTGTGAGGCAGTTCACGTACAGCACAGCCATTACCGAGAACAATCGGATAATTGCCGAGTGCACTACTGGCCAGAAGCGTTCGAAACCGAGGATGAAGAGCCACCCGAAGCGACATATTATCGAGTGCCGTCAATAACTCTCGGGCAAGTTCCTGCGGAGTGCGCTCATCCCCGCGCGGACTGCGGGTCACGAAATGTAGTTGTGCTTCCTCATAGTAGGGACGCCGCGCTTCGAGCAGATCGCGGAGCTTACCGCGTAACTCGTCGGCTGTTGTGGCACGAAACAACGGACGGTCGCGGCCCTGAAGAATGTCCGACAACACGTTTTTTGTCGCATCGCGAACGGTCACGTCAATCCAAATCGGAATCCCGGAGCCGCGCATGATCGATCGATTGAGCGCAGTTGTTACCGCCCCTCCGCCGGTTGCCACGACGAGTCGATGACTGTTCGAATTCGCTGCTCGTAACAATGCAGTCGTCTCAAACGAACGGAATGCGGCTTCGCCATCTTCCGAAAAGATCTGCCCAACGGTCTTGCCGGCCGTCCGCTCGATCTCTGTATCCAGGTCGATAAATTCGTACCGGTACTTTTGAAGCAGTTGGCTAAGAGCATGGCCAATGGCGGACTTGCCCGCGCCCGGCAAGCCGATTAAATACAGATTGCGATTGCGCCAGGTCATGCGTGAGCGATCGCTGGTTTCATCTTCATGCGGTCACGACGTTCTTCCACGCGGGTGAGTAGATCGACAAGCGTGTCGCCTCCAAACGTCTCGAGCAACTCGGATGTGAGCGTGAGCGCGACAACATTTTCCAGAATCACGGCTAAGGCTGGTACCGCGCAGACATCGCTGCGCTCGATGTGCGCTTTGGTCGCTTCGCCTGTGGCAAGATCGATTGACTGGAGCGGTCGCATCAGCGTCGAGATTGGCTTCATCGCAGCCCGAACGATAATATCCTCACCGTTTGACATGCCGCCTTCGATTCCGCCGGCATTGTTCGAAGAGCGGGCGATCGACCCGTTGCTTTGCACGATGGCATCGTGATTCGAGGAGCCGCGCGCATGCGCTGCCCGAATGCCCGCACCGATTTCCACAGCCTTGACTGCCTGAATGCTCATTGCCGCCTGCGCCAGAAGCCCATCCAATTTGCGGTCCGACTGGACATGACTTCCGATGCCGAGTGGCACGCCTCGAAATCTACACTCTACTATGCCGCCAAGCGTATCGCCATCAGAACGAGCCTTGTCAATTTCAGCGACAACGGCTGCCTCGCACGCTTCATCGAATACTCGAACAGCGCTCGTTGCCAATCGTGTGCGAAAGGCAAAGGGATCATCTTGTGTTTGGTCTTCGATGGTGCCAATGGACTTCACGAATGCGATCGACTCGATCCCAAGTGTGCGGAGTAACGTGTTGGCAATCGCACCGATGGCCACGCGCATCGCCGTCTCACGGGCACTGGCGCGTTCCAGAATATTCCGAAGATCATCCGTGTGACCATACTTGATTCCACCCGCAAGATCGGCATGGCCGGGACGGGGGATCGTCACCCGGTTGGGCTCTACGTCATTTGGCTCGATTGCCATCTGCTCTTTCCAGCGTTGCCAGTCTTTGTTCTGGATCGTGATGGCGATCGGCGCGCCGGTCGTCACTCCATTCCGAACGCCGGAAGTGATAGTCGCGGAGTCTGATTCAATTTGCTGTCGATGGGATCGCCCATGGCCGCGCTGGCGCTCGTGGAGGGCGGGATTGATATCGCGTTCGGCCACGAGCGAAAGCCCCGATGGCATTCCATCGAGAGTTCCGGTCAGGCACTGGCCATGCGATTCGCCGGCGGTTAAATAGCGGAGTCGTCCCATCTCGGCGTTACGAATTTGGCAAGCTCAGTATATAGTTCTCGATAGTGTTTCACACTCAAGAGGGTAGTATTTGCGGGCTTCTCTTTGATCCAAATATACTGCGAAAGCGCTGCTTGCTCGATAAGCATTCCCAAACCGGAAATGATGGTGGCGCCGCCGCTCGCCGCAGTATCGAGAAATCGCGTTCGGAGCGGGTTATAGATAAGATCGACCGCAATATCGCCCGGCCGCCAATCGAAGTCTTCCAACAGCGACTCGCGGGACCGCTGACCGACGGGCGTCGCCTGTACGACCAGCCTCCACAGTGGTGTCGGAGTCAACTCGGCGATCGTGCTTGTTTTTACGTTGCCATAATGGCCAAAGGCAAAGCGAGCGTGATCGAGCGATCTGGCACATGCTGTAATCTCGCCCCATCCCATTTTGTATACAGCTTGGATAACAGCGCGAGCGGCCCCGCCAGCGCCAAGCACAATCAATTGATACTGCGAAGGCGCGAGCGACGGTTGTTCTTTGTGAAGAGCCTCTCGAAAGCCTAATCCATCGGTCGAATATACTTTGGCACCCCCGGGAATAAGAACGATCGTATTGGCCGAATGGATATCGCGAGCGACGGGATCGACCTCGCCCGAAAGCCGGCTTGCAACATCCTTATAGGGAAAGGTGACGTTGTACCCGTGTGTCCCCTTGAGCAGGCCGCCCCGTATGATGTCAAGCATTTCATTCTCGTCCGCGCACTCGATCTTTGAATAGTCGATGCCATCGTATCTGTACTTTAGCTGAGGAGGGCATACGTATGGGAATAGTGCGGAATGCACTTCCGGCGAAATGCTATGTGTCAGCGAGCGGCCGATTAGCGCGGCCTTCAGGGGTCTCATCGTTGGTATGTGATCTGATGCTCGCCTGCGAGAGCAGCGAGATGCTCAAAAAACTCCGGATAGGAGACCGCGGCGATTTCTGCTTCCGGAACGGTCACGGTATTATCGGCGAAGAGCCCAGCAATGGCGAATGCCATGACAAGCCGATGATCGCCGCCGTGATCGATCGCGCAAGCGCGCAGCGTTCGGTTCGGAATCCCAACAATCGAAAGTCCGTCTTCCACTTCCGCGATCTCCGCGCCAAAAGCCGTGAATTGTTGCGCGAGGCATCGCAGACGGTCGGTCTCTTTCACGCGCAATTCACGAGCACCTCGAATAGTGCTGGTCCCATCGGCGAACAGTGCGAGCGTGGCAAGAATTGGAATCTCATCGAGTAGCAAAGGAACATCGTCAGGCGTGATTTCGAATGGAGCAAGCGGACCATCCATTCGGTCACCATAGACATGAAGATCGCCCCGGGCTTCGCCAAACGAATCGCGGACATTGGTCGCTTCAAACTCAACTCCCATGAGTGCGAGAATGTCAAGGTATCGGGTTCGCGTCGGATTCAGTGAGACATTCTTCAACTCCGTATGCTTGTGGAGCAATATGCCAGCGACAACGCCAAAAGCCGCACTTGAAATATCGCCGGGGACCTCGTAGACAAATTCTTCTTCCAAATCGTCAGGAACTGATGGTTCGAGCCGGATCCAGCGATCAGGTTCGGCAACAAGATCATAGCCAAAGGCCGTCATCATTCGCTCGGTGTGGTCACGGCTTTGCAGCGGTTCGCGAATGGATGTCCTTCCATCCGCAAACAGCGCGGCCAGCAGGAGGGAGGTCTTCATCTGCGCCGAGGCAACCGGCAATGTGATTTCGGAGGCTTTGAGCGCCCGTCCTTTGATCTTCACAGGCAGGCTACCGGTTGCCGTTGTTTCGATTGCGGCGCCCATCCCCACCAGCAAATCTGCCAGCCGCTTCATCGGGCGTGCGCTGAGCGATCGATCCCCTGCAAGCGTGCTTTCGAATGATTGTCCCGCCAGCAAACCCATGAGCAGCCGGGCGGTCGTGCCAGAATTCGCGCAGTTGATTGTGTGACCTGGCGCACGGAAACCATGCCGGCCCACACCCTGAAGTTCAATTTCATCCGATGTGATCTCAATCGGCACCCCAAGGGATTCGAGTCCCAGCACGGTAGCGAGCACATCATGCGAGAGTGACTCGATGGACCGGATAGGAATGCGAATCAGCGAGCGCGTCAGTGAACCAAGAATCAGCAAACGATGGAGAATCGACTTGTCCGGTCCAACAATCAAACCACACGGCTTCGAATCGGCGGTGACAATAGGAATAGGCGAAATCGTAACAGTCATCCTGCCGGAAGCTAGTCTGCGTTCTGGATCGGATGTGACTCCTCGGAAGCTTCCGGAGTAAGCACACCGAGATATTCCAGTGCTTCACGCGCAGCATTTTGCTCTGCCTCTTTTTTCGAGCGTCCTTCGCCGGAACCGTGCTTCATGCCACTGACGTGAACATCGACCGAGAACGTGCGCGCATGGTTCGGACCGACTTCGCGGACTGTGACATATTTCGGCGACGCCAGTTTGCGCGCCTGGACAAACTCCAGGAGCATCGACTTGTAGTTATGGTCCGACAACATCAGCTCATCCCGCCGCGTGTGCGTGATGATGTGGCGATAAATGAAGTTGCGGGAGGCGTCCATTCCACCATCGAGATAGATTGCCGCAATCAGCGCCTCATAGGCATCAGCCAGCAAGGTTGCCGAACCACGATCCACAGCGGCGCGCGCAGAAGTAGAAAGTAAGAGATAATGCTCAAGATCGATATCGGACGCGTGCTGGGCTAGCGATGCGCCGCTTACAAGTCGTGACCGGAGCTTTGTGAGTTCACCCTCTGGTAAGGATTCGAATTCGCCGTAGAGATACTCTGCGATGACCAGATTCAGAATGGAATCGCCAAGAAATTCCAGGCGCTCATTCGAGCGAAGTGAGGTATTGTCTACAAACTGTAAATAAGAGCGGTGGGTCAGCGCCTGCAAAAAATAAGCGCGGTGCTTGATGGTATAACCGATGCGGCGCTCAAGCTCATCAAAATCTTTGGCTGAAAGGACTGGCCGTGCCGTGCCGGGTACAACTTGGGAGGCGCGTCCCAGTAAATCGGCGGATGGCTGTTCAGGGCGGCGTCCTTTAACAAAGGCCCGCGATTCAAGACGTTCGCGGCGGGCGCGTCCGATTTCACGGTAATGATCGACACGGTCGCGGAGGCGTTCGAGCAATCGCGCTCGCCGCGTTCGTTCGCCGGAATTCGTATGCCGAGATTCGTTTCTATCCGATATCACAAATATGGAGCATGGACCAAAATACTCGCGATAACAATGCCAAACTACTCCTCGAACCGCGTAAAAATGAGGGAGGCATTATGACCGCCAAAACCGAATCCGTTACTGAGCACGGCGTCGATCTTCATTGGGCGCGCGACATTTGGAACGTAGTCCAGGTCGCACGCCGGATCCGGGAATTCGTAGTTGATGGTTGGAGGCGCCGTCTGATAATGAATTGCAAGCACCGAGGCAATCGCCTCGACCGCTCCGGCCGCGCCGAGCAGATGGCCGGTCATCGACTTGGTCGAGCTGATGGCCACTTTCCGAGCGTGATCGCCAAATACAACTTTAATGGCTTCCGTCTCGCTAATGTCGCCAGGCAAGGTGGATGTCCCGTGAACATTAATATACTGAATGTCCGATGGACTCATTTGCGCGTCCGCAACAGCCATTTTCATCGAGCGGACGGCTCCCTCACCTCCGGGCGCAGGTTGCGTGATGTGATAAGCATCTGCAGACATCCCAAAACCGGAAAGCTCAGCATAAATGCGTGCGCCACGGGCTTTCGCAAATTCGAGGTCCTCCAAAACCAGTGTCGCTCCACCTTCACCCATGACAAATCCATCGCGCTCGCGATCGAACGGCCGGCTGGCCCGCTCTGGCTCGTCATTGCGGGTCGAAAGCGCCTTCATCGCATTGAATCCGCCGACGCCCATCGGACAAATCACCGCTTCGGCGCCGCCCGCCACAATAGCATCGGCGAGGCCGCGCTCGATTAGCATGACGGCATCGATGATCGCATTGCTGCTGGTCGCGCAGGCGCTTGTCGTTGCGTAGTTGGGACCCTTGAGTCCGTGTCGCATCGAGATGTAGCCAGCGCAAATATCGCTGATGAGCATCGGGACGAAGAACGGGGAGATCCGATGTGGGCCGCCGGTTTGGTAGAGCGTCTCCTGCTGGATCTGATAGGTGGACATTCCGCCAATCCCGGAGCCATAGACCACGCCCAACCGAGTGCGGTCCATCGTATCGAGGGACCAACCGGCATCCTTGATCGCCATGTCGCTCGCCGCCACCCCGAATTGGGTGAAGAGATCCATCCGGTTGATCATCTTGCGATCGATGAAATCAAGCGGATTGAAATTCTTCACCTCGCAGGCGAAACGCGTGTCGAAGTCCGACGCATCAAAGCGCGTGATCGGCGCCGCACCGGAGCGGCCATGGACGAGGCCGTCCCAGTATGAAACGAGATTCAGCCCAAGCGGCGTGATCGCGCCCATACCGGTTACGACTATTCTGCGGCGGGTCTTTGACATGATCGACTCGGAAGTCCGTTCTGGCGTGAGAATACGTTATTTCTTTGCGTTGATGTAGCTGACTGCATCGCCGACGGTCTGGATCTTTTCGGCATCTTCATCGGGAATCTGAAGATTGAACGCCTTCTCGAATTCCATGACGAGTTCGACGGTGTCGAGCGAGTCCGCGCCAAGATCGTTCGTAAACGACGCGTTCGTCGTCACTTGTGATTCCTCGACGCCAAGCTTACTGACGATAATTTCCTTGACTTTTGATTCAACGTTCGGATCTGCCATGTGTCTTAGTATATGTTAAAGTTGAAAACTTACGGGGTAACGACTTACGAGCGATGTGACGAGTACGTAGTCCATTATCTCGTTACTCATTGCTCGTTACGTTCTACATTGCCATGCCACCATCGACGACAATCGTCTGTCCGGTGACATAATCGGCGGCTGGCGAAGCGAGGAAGCTCACAACGCGCGCCACATCTTCGGGTTTGCCGGGGCGTTTCAGGGGCACCAACGCGAGCATTGCTTCGCGCTGCGCATCGTTCAACTTGGCGGTCATTTCCGTCTCGATGAAGCCTGGGGCAACGGCATTAACAGTAATCCCGCGCGACCCGACTTCCTTTGCGATCGACTTGGTAAATCCGATCACACCCGCCTTGGACGCGCAATAATTCGCTTGTCCGGGGTTGCCCGTGAGCGCCACAACACTGGCAATGTTAATTATCTTCCCGCGTTTTTGCGACATCATCGGCCGAATGGCCGCCTTGGTCACATTATAAACACCTTTCAGATTGGTATTCAGCACGGCGTCCCAGTCGGCCTCGGACATCCGCATCAGAAGCCCATCGCGGGTAATACCCGCATTATTGACCAGAACGTCGATCTGGCCGTGCTCGGCAACGATTTTATCAATTACAACCTGGGCAGCTACGCCGTTTGTCACGTCGAGTTGCTCGTAGTGGACCAGACTAACTTTTGGCAATACAACCTTCGCATTCAGACTCTCCGCAAACGCAATCGCATCCTCGCCGATAACGTAGTCGAGAAATATGACAGTGAACCGCTGATGAAACAGCTCTTCGACAATGGCCCGCCCGATACCACGAGCCCCACCCGTTACGACGGCAACCCGTTTTGGTCCCCCAACCGGCTGATCCTCGGGCCAGGAGGCCTTCATGTACGCTGGTTTCTCTGCGCTCATACAGTGATTTGAATAAGACTATCGCTTAAGCGTGCGGCTTCAAAGCGCTCGCGGTTCGATTGATAATAGGTTTCCAGCTTCGCGAATTCATCCTTGCCCAGAAAATGGGTCAACTCTTCGCGCATGGACTCATATACGCTGTGCACATACTTTCCTGCACCGGCAGGCCCGCAGTGATGCAAATCCTCCGAGTGTGAATCGTCATACGTTATCGTCCCTTCGACGACCGTAACAGGGAAGAGGATGCAGTATCGTGGTTTCCAGGCCCAGCGGTGAAGTCCGGCATTGGCCGCAGCAACCTGGATCGAGCAGAAGTGCCGCTTGTCCAAGAACACGCAGCCTTCGGTAAATCCGGAAATACCACCATCGCGCTCGTGTACGTCCGTTCCTTCGGCCTGACCGGAAGGGAAATCGGGATCGTCGATGATCTCGCCATCGAACCAGGTGTCGGTGTCGGTGTCCTGGGTCTCGTCCATCGCTGCCGCGATCTCGGTCGCGTGCGCGAGGATTTGATCGCGCTCGCCCAGATCGGCATAGACGCCGGAATGACAGCATCCGCCACCGCAGAGCGAGATGTTGCAGTAATCGACAAAGCCGTGCGTGAAGATGATCTCGTCCACGCGCAAGCCACCGACAGTGATCGGTGCAATCCGGCTCTCAGGAATCTCGTCGCTCTCTGGCATTGGTTCGTTTTGATTTGCTTCCTGACTCATGCGGCCACCGCCTTTGGTTTTTCAACACCCGTCACTTTCACGTTTGTCAGCGTGCGAGTGATAAGCCCTTGCAGTACTTTGCCCGGACCGTACTCGACAAACTCGCGAATGCCGAAGTCGTACATATTCTTAACGGACTGCTCCCACAAGACCGGCGCTGTCAATTGCTCGATGAGAAGTCTCCGGATATCTTCTGCATCCTCGACTGGCTCGGCGCTCACATTGCTGAAGACCGGCACATCCGGAGATGTAATGTCCGTCGAAGCAAGCGCCTCTTGGAGTCCATCCGCGGCATACTGCATAAGTGGCGAGTGGAATGCGCCCGAAACCGAAAGCTCTTTGGCGATTCGAACGCCTTCTGCTTTCGCGCGGCGCATCACTTCTTGAACGCCTTGCCCAGTCCCTGAGATGACAATTTGGCCCGGCGAATTGAAGTTCGCTGGGCGAACGACCGTCTCCAGTTCGCTTTCGACGGTTTCACAAATTGCAGTCAACTTATTGGCATCCATTCCAATGATCGCAGCCATCGTGCCAGATTTGCGGCGTCCGGCTTCGGCCATGAGTTGGCCGCGCAAATGGACCAGCGAAAGCGCATCGCGAAATTCGAGTCCGCCGGCAGCACAGAGCGCCGTATACTCACCCAACGAGTGACCGGCCATTGCCTGCGCCGGCGCGCGCTCTTCATCGAACTCGAGCGCGATGATCGAATGCAGAAAGATGGCCGGTTGGGTGTAATCTGTTTGCCGAAGAACGTCTTCGGGTCCTTCGAGCATCGCTCGGGAAAGATTGATGTGCAACAGATCATCAGCTTCCTGGAGTCGGGCACGTGCAGCGGGGAAGGCCTCGGCGAATTCCTTCACCATGCCGGGATATTGCGAGCCTTGTCCGGGAAAAATGTGAGCAATCATTGTGCGAATCGGTTAGTACGCCCAGCGGACGAGAATTGCTCCCCACGTGTACCCCGCGCCAAAACTGGAAAGGACAATATTGTCACCTTTCTTGAGTTTGCCATCGGCCCACCACTCGCTAAGACATATCGGGATTGTCGCGCTGGTCGTATTGCCGTACTTTTGGATATTAATCATCACCTGCTCTGGCGAGAGCCCCATGCGCTCGCGGGCGGCATCGATGATGCGAAGATTTGCCTGATGAGGGACAAGGAAGGAGATATCCTTGCCTGTCATTCCATTACGCTCGACCACACGGGCTGAGGATTCGGCCATGTCCACGACAGCGCGCTTGAAAACCTGCTTGCCCTCCTGATAAACGTAGTGCCAACGGTTCTCGACCGTCTCGTGTGATGCCGGGCGGAGGCTGCCGCCAGCCTTCATGTGAAGGAATGGCGCGCCACTTCCATCCACGCGCAAATAGGAATCAAGAATTCCAATCTCTTCTTCCGAAGGCTCGAGCGTGATCGCTCCGGCGCCATCGCCGAAGAGAACGCAGGTGTTGCGGTCCTGATAATCTGCGATCGCACTCATCTTGTCCGCGCCGATCAGCAGCACACGTTTGTAGCGTCCTGATGTCACGAATTGCGCAGCGGTCTCAACGCCGAACAGGAATGACGAACACGCAGCCACCAGATCGTAGCCCCAGCAGTTCTTCGCGCCGAGCTTCTCCTGAATGAGACACGCCGTGGATGGGAACATCATGTCCGGTGTCACGGTACAGCAGATGATCAGCTCGACATCATCGGGTGTCCAGCCACGTCGTTCGAGCGCCTGTTTCGCGGCGAGTACGGCCATGTCGCTGGTCGCGCCTTGTTTCAGGATGCGCCGCTCTTTAATGCCGGTCCGCGTGCGAATCCATTCATCGGATGTATCGAGGTACGATTCGAAGAAGGCGTTATCGAGAACGTCCGGTGGTACGTAATGACCGACGGACGTAATGGCTGCGTGGAGTTTGTAAGCTGACAATTCGTTCTGTATTATGCTGGTACGGTTTCGACCTCGACCGCATGGGCGATTTTCTCGACGATCTTCTTTTCGACCATTTCTTCTGCCTTGAATATCATGTTTTTGAGCGCCTTCGGAGTGGACCGGCCATGGCCGATGATGGTCACACCACGCACACCAAGCAACGGCACGCCGCCGTGCTCCTGATAATCGAAGTCCTTCAGCGACTCACGCAGCACCGAGGCGGCAATGGCAGCCTTCAGCTTTTGCCAGATCCCGCGTGAGGCATAGTTACGGATGATCGTCTTCATGACGGTTAACATACTTTCGGCGAGCTTCAATACGATGTTGCCGACGAATCCGTCGCAAACAATCACATCGACCGTTGATTTGAACACATCGCGACCTTCGACATTTCCCGCAAAATTCACGTGCGACTTTTCGAGCAGCTCCGTTGTGCCGAAAACAAGTTCGTTGCCTTTCGATCGCTCTTCACCAACACTCAGAAGCCCCACGCGCGGATTCTTTATTCCCAGAATCTGCTCGGAATAGATCGACCCCATGATGGCATACTCGCGAAGATGGATTGCTTTGGAATCCACTGTTGCACCAACATCGAAGAGGAGTGTGAAGCCGCCATCGGGTCGTGGGAACATGGAGCCAATCGTCGGGCGGCTGATGCCTGGAATCCGACCCAACAGCAGCGTCGCGCCGCTCATGACTGCACCTGTATTACCGGCACTGACAAACGCTGAAGCGCGTCCTTGTTTTACGAGATCGAAGCCAATGACGATGGAAGAATCACGCTTTTGCCGCAGCGCTGCAACCGGCTCATCCTCCATCCCGATTACTTCAGAAGCTGCAACGAGCTCAATGCCGGGTTCATCCATCGCATTGGCACGCTTCAATTCCAGCTCGATCTCTTCACGGACACCAACGAGAAGGACTTTGAGCCGACCCTTTCGTTCGCGCACGGCCTGGAGCGCACCACCAACTTCATTGGCCGGCGAAAAATCGCCACCCATCGCATCGAGTGCGATCGTAAGAGGTTGGTCTGAAGTGGCGACAAGCGCTTGCGCGGCAGTCATCGACAAAATGATAAATGATGAATGGCGAATGATGAACTGGTCGCTTCATCATCCATCATTCATCATTCCCGAGGCGTTGATCAGCTTTGGACCTTCGGCTGGAAGACCGAACGACCGCGGTAAAAGCCGCAGCTCGCGCACGCGGTATGTTGTAGTTTCGGCGAACCGCAGTTCGGGCAGTTCCCAAACGATGGCTTCGAAAGCTTGTAATGGGTCCGGCGTTTATCGCGGCGGGTCCGTGAATTCCTATGTGTTGGATTTGGCATGATGTCGCTCTAAAAATCGAAAAGGGACGAAAAACGTTACTGTCCGCGGTCGGACAACCCGTGCTCGGAAGGCCCGGCATTCCCTTCTTCGGCACGCAAACGCTCACCTAAACTTTTGAGTGCCGGAAACTTGATTTCCTCCTCGCTCTGCTCCAAATGGCCACAGGGACCCTTGTTGAGGTCCTTTCCACAGACAGGGCAAAGCCCTTTGCAGTCCGGCCGGCAGAGATGTTTCATTGGGATGGCCAATGCCAGCGCATCGCGAACATCTTCGGTGATGTCCAGATATGCATTGATTGCCGCATCATACACATGGACGTTAGGATCGTTGGGGTCCCGCTCCAGTCGAGGAGGCACGAATTCAAGTGCGATTGGGGCGTCGATTATGCGACGAAATGGCTCGGTGCATCGGGTACATTCGAACGATCCTTCTGCCGAGGCCGTCGCTTTCAGGTGTATTTGTTCGCCAGCCCTGACTAATGATCCGTGGATTCGAACGGTGTCTTCGAATGGCGCATAATCCAGAACAGCGGCGTCCACAGAGAAATCGACCGGATTTTCACCTTCACCCAGGCCGCGAACCCGAATCTTAATGCTCGGCAGCTCTACTCTGCTTTTGTCAGAGTCGGGGGAAGAGGGTATAGAATGGGTGGCCGCATGATGTTCCCGTGAATCGATTCTCAATGGTAGCCTCCCCCTTCATGGCGTTCTGGACCAACAAATGTTCGAAAGCCCACCGAACGGTGGGCTTTCGCTTCAACACGAATTGTTTTGGCGGAGTGCCAGATTCTCAGAAATGCCAGCCGAATTCAAGCGATGGTCCAAAGAACCCGGCGGTTTCGTTGCCCTGCGCCGATCCTGGCTTTAGATGAGGAGAGAAGTCCTGATACATCATTTCCTTCTGATCGATGGACTTCTGAATCGAATGCGTGTACCAGACCCCCTCGATACCGGCGATGATACTCAGAGCCTCGAATGGCTCATAGTGTGCGAAGATGCCGGTACGCAAGTATGGGGTGCCTGCCCCATCGACGAGGAATCCTCCGGTCGCTTCGAATGGCAAATGCAGTGGGTCCAAAGTTAAGCCGGCTTCCGCGCCAATCACGAAGGTGCTGTTCGCCACTTCCTCCGTGGTGATTTCGCCTTGCTTTCTCGGGTCGGGATTCAACTTGGCTTCGTGGACGAAGCTCTGAAGTTGACCCAGTGATGCCTGGCCAACGACGTAATTCCATAATGTCCAACGAAATTTCACTTCCGAAAGAGAGCTCATCGAGCTGATATTGTTGGTCGGCATCACACCGGTGCCATATCGGAAGCTGATGGTTCCTTTCTCGCTTTCGAGCGGTGTCTCGATTGCTCGAGCCATCAAATGCTGGCTGGCAAGCTTCGTGAATTGATCGGACTTCTCTGGCAGGATTGGTCTATCGAGTGGAGAAGCGGATGCGATCGAAGGTCCGCCCTCGAACGAACCTGGCAGAGTTGACACCGTTGGCGCAGCCGGTGCTGAGGCTCTGATGTTGGTCGTGTGATCGAGCGAGAGAGGCGCTTCGTCGGAATGCATGGGAGAAGTCGCCTTACTTTGGAGATTGGCCGGCGATGGTGTCGCTGGCTGAGGCACCAGTTGAACGATGGTCCGGACTTCTGGCACGCTGGTCAATCCAAGGCTTCGCGCGAAGACATGGTAGGCGCCAGCGCCAAGTGTGAACGAAAGGAGCGTGGCTGCGGCAATCGAGGCAAAGCTCAACTGCCAGCCGGTGCCAACGGCAATCGCGGATGTCCCGAACGTCTCAGCGGTCTTTTCGGCAAGTGCCAGCTTTGCGAGTTGGGGCGCATTCGTCAGAATCTGATCGGTGCTGGCGGTGGCCGAGAGTCCCATCGTCTGCAACGTCCGAAAAAGCTGACTGGTCACGTGTTTCGGGACGCTCAAGCGCTCGGCGCTCGCGAGGTTACTTGTCAACTCACGGAGCCGCATGTGGGCGCGCAGCAGCCCCCGCCGTTCGGGCGAGACGGCCAGCGTGTGCAATAATTCCTCTTCCTGACCGGAGTTCAGCCGGCCATCGAGGAAATCCAAAATCCGTTCTTCATTTATTGCCATACCTATCTCCGTCGCGGGCAAGATTCCCGCTGAGCGTTATAAATCCAAAACGTTAGCCAGTCGCTCGCGAATTTCGCGGCGGGCACGGAAGAGCCGAACCTTCGCATTCGTGCGTGAGATGCCGAGCATCTCACCGATTTGTTCGAGCGTCAGATGATCGAACTCCGAAAGCACGAATACTTCTCGCAATAGGAGCGGCAGTTCTTCGACAGCCAAAGAAACCTGGTGCATGACCTCATCAGGATTCGGCGTCCCGTATGTTTCCTGCGCGGCCTCCACGACAAAGCCTTCGATCAGTTCGCTGTCAAAATCGAGGTCGTCGATCGGAATTGTCTTTTGATCGCGCCGCACCTGACTGATCGCAAGATTATGCGCAACACGAAAGAGCCAGCCACTAAATGCATTGGTCGTATTTGCGTGAAACGCGCCACGCTCCTTGAATACCGTGATCCAGGTTTCCTGGAATACATCGTCCAAATGCCGGGGCGCATGGGCGAGCAAGAATTTCAGGTACGCATAGAGCCTGTCGCCATACCGGGCATAGAGCATACTGAACGCTGCATCTTCACCGGACCTGAACGCTTGCCAGAGATCCTCATCGCTGAGATAGCGCGGCTCGGTGGCTGTGCTCGCAATGGTGGCACCGGCGATCGGAGTTGCGAGCGAATCCGCGAAGGCATCCAGAACGGTGGCTGATTCATGCGGCGCGGTAGACAAAGCTTCGCGAGGCGCAGCCATTCCATCGGCGCGCGTTCCCGCGAGACCCTTCCTCCTGATTAATCGCATGATGCTCTATGTTTAAAACGCTCGAGAGTGCCTACGGTTACAAATAATTCGTCCAACAAAATAGGCTTCCTCGGGACACCCGCCAATCCAGTGCAATTTCGGCATCTTGCGGCGAGTTCGATTGCCAGCTTAGAACCGCACGAAATACTCAAACCTTCTTTGCAGCGTTGACCGCCGGACCAATTGATTCGTGCGAACGAGGAATGAGTAAGTACTCGGAAGGAATTCGAAGAGCTTTTGCAATCTTTACGAGATTGACAATTCCAAGATTGCGTTCACCACGCTCGACCGAGCTAATGTAGTTGATGTGCAAGCCTGAGAGCACCGCAAGTTTTTCCTGCGTGTAATTCTTCTTGTGACGGTAGCCTCTAATATTATCCCCTACAGTTCTGCGAATATCCACTGCCGCAATTTCCGACAGCTTCGCGAATTAGCTTTCACACTATGAGTGTGATTATTTCGTAGTTTTGCCCAAGTAGTTAGTAACAAACCCTGGTTCTCGAAGTTATTATCAAAAACAGGAGGTTCAAGATGAGACGTTGTAGTATTTCCGTGCTATTGGTCCTTGGCATGATCTCGATTAGCGGACAAGCGGTTTCGCAGGGCGTCACGAACTCGACGGGGACGCAGAAATGGCCGAGCAATCCACCCGTTGGAATCGGCACGCAACTCGACGGCGGTCCGTGGAATGCGTTACACATCCACTACGATTCAACGGACTCGCTCACAAGGCCAGCGGTTCTGCGGTTCTCGCAAGCCACATCAACGAATACCAACGCGTCCGGAATCCTTGGACTGATTCCACTGACACCTGTGGATTCGCTGCGGTACTCATCGCTCATCAGAGGTCAGGATTTCGTGTTGCGCGCGAACCACGGCGATCTGATCCTCACGGACTTCTGGCGCAGTTTCGGCGGATCGCTCGGTGGTGCGATCCGGTTCGCGACGAGTCCGGATTCGGCATCGCTGCCACTCGCAGTCATCGACACCGATTTCGAACGCCTGACGATTCTCTCGAATGGCAACGTCGGGATTGACCTGCCGCCGGACTCGGCTACGGGACTCGGCATTCCGAAGGATCAACTGCAGATCGGTGGTGGGGTCATGCCGTATCCGGGCAACACCTATCCAAATCCCGGGCTGAGCATTTATGGGGGAAACTGGTATGAGAATAGGCCGAGGTTTGGCGGCGGACTGTTTCCGGGCGATTGGCGCTATATCTCTTACAATCGCTGGGTCGACCACACCGATACCAGCTCGAACCGTTTTCACCGCTCTGAGCCCATGTCCAGTTCGGCGGTTTCGTTTTCAGAGAATGCGGGTGGTAACATCGATCTCAGTTGCTTCCCCTATGACGTAATGCGCGGGATCGATGACTTCACGCATAGTCTCACGATGGAGGTCACGGGCAATGGGCTCCAGATGTGGAGCTACGAGAGCACTTCGGACCAGTACCATCACCTGATTGACATTTTTCGGCCCGGCTACTCGTATTCCTGGGATAGCGTGCGGAACGTCAATGGTCTCTGCTATTTGCACACGCCGGTTTACATCGGGACGGATACGACGGACCGGTGGCCGAACTTCACCGATTTCGCACACGTCAATCCGACGCTTGGCGATGGCAAAACGTGGATGCTGGCGGTCAACGGTCCGATGGTTGCGAAAGAAATCTTTGTGTTAGATACTGTTTGGGCCGATTTCGTGTTTCAGCCGGAGCATAAGCTG